>JAICRS010000001.1 GCA_025966335.1 Nocardioidaceae bacterium | reverse complement strand
TTCTTCAGAGACTCGACACCGTCCAGCTCGGAGAGCAGCTGGGGCACGATGGTGGACTCCACGTCGGAGCTGATCCCAGTGCCCCGGGTGCGGAAGAGGGAGTCCATCTCGTCGAAGAAGACGATGACCGGCGTGCCCTCGCCCGCCTTCTCCCGCGCCCGCTGGAAGATCAACCGGATGTGCCGCTCGGTCTCGCCGACGTACTTGTTCAGCAGCTCGGGACCCTTGATGTTCAGGAAGAAGGACTTGCCTTCCTGGCCGGTCTTCGCCGCCACCTTCTTCGCCAGCGAGTTCGCGACCGCCTTCGCGATCAGGGTCTTGCCGCAGCCGGGCGGGCCGTAGAGCAGGACGCCCTTCGGCGGCTTGAGCTCGTGCTCCTTGAACATGTCGGGGTGCAGGTAGGGCAGCTCGATCGCGTCGCGGATCTGGTCGATCTGCTTGATCAGGCCGCCGATCTTGCTGTAGTCGATGTCCGGGACCTCTTCGAGCACCAGCTCTTCGACCTCGGACTTCGGGACCCGCTCGTAGGCGTAGCCGGACCGGACGTCGAGCAGCAGCGAGTCCCCCGCCCGGATCGGGACGTTGCGCAGCGGCTCGGCGAGGCGTACGACGCGCTCCTCGTCGGCGTTCGCGATGACCAGCACGCGATCGCCGTCTGCGAGGAACTCCTTGAGCATCACGACCTCGCCGACCTTCTCGAAGTCGAGCGCGGCGACGACGTTCAGCGCCTCGTTGAGCATGACCTCCTGGCCAGGAACGAGCTCGTCGAGGTCGACCGAGGGACTGACGTTGACCCGCAGCTTGCGGCCGCCGGTGAACACGTCGATCGAGTCGTCCTCGTTGCGGCACAGGAAGGTGCCGAAGCCGGCAGGCGGCTGGGCGAGCCGGTCGACCTCCTCCTTGAGGGTCATGATCTGGTCGCGGGCCTCCCGCAACGTCTGCGCGAGGCGCTCGTTCTGGGCGGTGACCGCCGCGAGCGAACGCTGGGTCTCCGCGAGCCGCTGCTCGAGCGCCCGGGAGTGCACCGGACCGTCCGCGAGCCGCCGGCGCAGGTCCGTGACTTCTTCCTCGAGGAAGCCGAGCTGGCTCCGAAGCTCCTCGGGCGTGCGAGAACCCGACCGGCCCGATCCACTCTCTGATGCTGGCACGAAAGTCACCTCCGCAGCATTGCTGTGAAATCGACCCTACCTGTGTACCCGGAGAAGTGAAGGAGTTATGCCATGTGTGTCGGTATCGGATGAGAAACGATCCAGATGGGCCTCCTGCTCATGGCCCGTTCAGGCGTCGAACGGCTCCTCGCCGATGGTCGGCGGTAGCCCGGCCGGTCGCGGACCCTGGTAGTCGACGCCGTAGGCACCGGGCGCCGGCCGCCGCTTCTTGGCCGGAACGGTCTCCCCCGGCGCCATCCGACGGGCGGTGACCAGGAAGCCGGTGTGCCCGATCATCTTGTGGCCCGGCCGGATCGCCAGCCCCTCGACGTGCCAGTCGCGCACGAGCGTCTCCCACGGCTGCGGCTCGGTGAACCCCCCGTGGGCCCGGATCGTCTCCACCGTCCTCCCGAGCTGGGTGGTGGTGGCGACGTACGCGCAGACGATGCCGCCCGGCGTGAGCGCCTCGGCCACCGCGCCCACGCACTCCCACGGCGCGAGCATGTCCAGGATCACCCGGTCGATGTCCCTGTCGCCGTCGCTCCGGCCGAGCGACTCGACGAGGTCCCCGACGGTGAGCTTCCATGCCGGGTGCCGGCCGTCGAAGAACTGGTCGACGTTCTGCCGGGCGACCTCGGCGAACTCGGGGCGGCGCTCGTACGACGACACCAGGCCGTGCGGGCCGACCGCGCGCAGGAGGGAGCACGTCAGCGCGCCGGAGCCCACTCCGGCCTCGACCACCCGCGCCCCCGGGAAGATGTCGGCCATCGCGACGATCTGGGCCGCGTCCTTCGGATAGACCACGGCGGCGCCGCGGGGCATCGAGACGACGAACTCGCTGAGCAGCGGCCGGAAGACGAGGTACTCCCCGCCCGCCGACGAGGTGATCGAGAACCCTTCCGGGCGCCCGATCAGGTCGTCGTGGTCGATCGAGCCCCGGTTGGTGAAGAACCGACGACCCTCCTCGAGACAGATGTTGTGCCGGCGGCCCTTGGTGTCGGTCAGCCGCACCCACTCACCTGCGCGCAGGGGCCCGCGGTGAACCCCGGACCACGTCTCGGGTGCGTCGTCGGTGGGCATGCGCGCACCCTACAAGGCGGCGGCGAAGGCCCGGTCGACGTCCTCGGTGGTCAGCACGCCGAACACGCTGCCGTCGCGCTCGAGGAGGAGATACTCGGTGGCCGGGGTGCGCTGCATGGCCAGCACCAGGGTCTCGCCGGAGATGTCGGCCGAGAAGATCAGCCCGGGCTCGATCGTCCGTGAGACCGCGCTGGTGGGCAGCCATGGCCGGCGGTCGTCGGGGGTGGCCAGCAGCGCGGCCTCGTTGACGATCCCGCTGGGGCGGCCGTCGGAGTCGACGACGACGATGCTCCCCGCCTGGTCGTCCTGTGCACGCCGTACCGCCTCGGCGAGTGGGAGGTCGTGCGGAACCGCGAGCGTACGTCGCGCCAGGGCACGCGCCTGCAATGCCGGGAGCTTCCTGCGCAGCCGGGCCGAGACCATGGCACCGGTCGCCCCGGTCCACAGGAAGGACGCGATGACGAACGCGATCAGGTAGTCCACGATCGTGGCGGGGACCCCCAGCAGCGGTTCCTGCGCGAGGGGCCAGGCCAGCGCGAGCAGCGCGGTGACCCGGCCACCCCACCCGGCCACGATCGTGCCCTTGTGGGGGTTCCCGGTGACCTGCCACACGGCGGCGCGCAGCACCCGGCCACCGTCCAGCGGCAGCCCGGGCACCAGGTTGAGCACCCCCACGATCAGGTTCGCGCCGGCGAGGCCGTCCACGGCGAGGCCGAGCACGCCGTCGGTGATCACGAAGTTCAGCGCGAGGAACGCCAGGCCGATCGCCACCGAGGTCAGCGGGCCGACCACCGAGACCCCGAACTCGCGGCGCGGGGTGTCGGGTTCGCCGTCGATCTCGGTCACGCCGCCGAGGAAGTGCAGGGTGATCGAGCGGACGGGCAGTCCGTACCTCTTGGCCATCAGCGCGTGCGACATCTCGTGGACCAGCACGGACAGGTAGAGGAGCACCGCGAAGGCTACCCCGGCGACGTACCGCCAGCCGCCGAGTCCCGGCTCGACCTCCGCGATCCGCGGGGCCAGCAGCACGGCGATCAGTCCGGCCACCAGCAGCCACGAGGACCGCACCAGTACGTCGACGCCGCCGATCTGCCCGATCCGGAGCGTGCCGCGCTCACGTCGGGGCGCGGGAGTACCCGGATCGGCTGTCGTCTGGTTCACGACTCAACGCTATCCGATCCACCGCGACGGTCCGTCCTTCGCGATCTTGTCGGTGTCGTGACCTAGGGTCTCTGCCATGACTCAGGACGTGGCGGACCGCACCCAGGTCGACGGCGTGGACGTCGTCGGGTCGCTGTCGCCCAGCCGGGCCGGCGACTTCATGACCTGCCCGCTGCTCTACCGCTTCCGCACGATCGACAAGCTGCCCGAGCCCTACTCCCCCGACGCCGTGCGCGGCACCGTCGTGCACAAGGTGCTCGAGGACCTCTTCGACCTCCCCGCTCCGGACCGGACCCCAGGCCGCGCCGGTGACCTGCTGGCCCCGGCTTGGGAGGCGATCGTCGAGCAGGAGCCGGAGATCGCGGAGATGTTCGGCGCGGAGGGGCCGGAGATCGGCGCCTGGCTCGCGTCCTGCCGGGAGTCGTTGGACCGTTACTTCGCGCTCGAGGACCCGACCCGGCTCGAGCCGGCCGAGCGGGAGCTCTACGTCGAGACGCTGCTGGACACCAAGCTGCTGCTGCGTGGCTTCATCGACCGGGTCGACGTGGCCCCGACCGGCGAGATCCGGGTCGTCGACTACAAGACCGGCAAGGCCCCGCGCGAGGCGTTCGAGGCCAAGGCCCTGTTCCAGATGAAGTTCTACGCGCTGGTGCTGTGGCGCACCCGCGGGGTCGTCCCGGCGATGCTGCAGCTGATCTACCTCGGCAGCGGCGAGCTGCTGCGTTACTGCCCCGATGAGCGCGACCTGCTCGCGACCGAGCGCAAGGTCGAGGCGATCTGGAAGGCGATCTCCCGGGCGCACGAGTCCGGTGACTGGCGGCCCCGGCGCAGCGCCCTGTGCGGCTGGTGCGCGCACCAGTCGCTGTGCCCCGAGTTCGGCGGCACCCCGCCCCCGCTTCCCGTCCTGCAGGTCGAGCCCGTCGCCGGGTGAGCGCGGGGCTCAGACGTCGTTGCGCTCGGCCCAGAGCGCGGCCTGGGTCCGGTCCGAGACACCGATCCGCTGGAACGTCGAGGTCAGGTGCGCCTTGACGGTGCGCTCGCTGATTCCCAGCCGCCGGCCGATCTGCTTGTTGGCCAGCCCCATCCGCACCAGCTTCAGCACCTCCGCCTCCCGCGGGGTCAGGTCCACCGTCACCTTGGTCGCAGATTGGGACCGCGCCGCGAGCAGCTGCCGGGCGGCCTTCGGGTGGATCGGTGACTCGCCGCGGGAGACCGCCCGGATCCCGTCGAAGAGATCGGTCGGTTCGGCGTCCTTGAGCAGGTAGCCCACGGCACCCGCGTCGAGCGCGGCGACGATCCGTTCGCTGTCGGAGTACGACGTGAGCACGACCACCTGGGTCGGGCTGTTGGACGCGACGATCGACCGGGTCGCGGTCACCCCGTCCACGACCGGCATCTGCAGGTCCATCAGCACGACGTCGGGCACGGTCCTGGTCACCACCTCGAACGCCTCGGCGCCATCGCCGGCGGTGCCCACCACCTCGATGTCGTCGGCCGCGGCGAGCAGCTGCGCCAGCCCGTTGCGCACCACCGCGTGGTCGTCGACGAGAACGACTCTGATCATCCGCGCTCCACCTCCAGTCGCACCGTGGTCCCCGTGCCCGGGCTCGAACGGACGTCGAGCCGCCCGCCGGCGTCGCGGATCAGGTCCCGCATCCCGCGCAGCCCGAAGTGATCTCCGGAGTCGACGCGTCCCGGCTCGAAGCCACGCCCGTCGTCGGTCACCTCCAGCACCACTGCACCGTTGCTGGCGTTCACGTTCACGGCGAGGGTGTCCGGCTGCCCGTGCCGCAGTGCGTTGCGCACCGCCTCCTGGGCCACCCGCCACACCAGGGCGACCACGTCGTCCTTCACGCCATCCATGTCCGTGACCTCCACGCTCGCCTCCACGCCCGCACCGTGTGCGGGTGCGACCAGGTCCTGCAGGGACGCCGCCAGCCCACCGGTGTGCAGCTCGGGCGGGTAGATCTCCACCAGCAGCGACCGGAGCGAGCGCAGGCTGGTCCGCAGCGAGCCGCTCATCCGCTCCAGGTCCGATGCGGTCTCCGGCCGTTCGGACCGCAACGCCTCACCGGTGGCGGTCAGCGCGTACGACGTACCGACCAGGTCCTGGACCACGCCGTCATGCAGGTCGCGGGCGATCCGCCGCCGCTCCGAGTCGGAGGCGTCCACGGCGGCGCGCAGCAGCCGCTCCCGGTCGTCGGCCGATGTCTTCAGCCGCCTGGTGAGCATCCACAGCAACGGGGTGGTCAGGGCGAGCAGCACCACCAGCCCACCGAGCGTGATGGGCCGGAATGCGCCGAAGATCTTCTCCTGACGGGCACCCACCGTCTCGGCGGAGTAGTACACCTCGAACAGGAGCGGCTCGCCCTCCGGGGACTCGATCCGGTGGTAGACCTCGAGCAGGTCGTCATCGGTGCTGAACTCGTAGCGGTTCTCCTGCCGGTTCTGCCGGCGGTCCTGCTCGGAGAGCCCAGCGGAGGCGTCGCCCTCGCTGAGCACGCGTTGCTCCTTCTCACCGAGCGGGAATGTCTCGTTGATCAGCTGCGTCTGGTCGGAGTAGACGATCCGGCCGTCGCTGTTCCAGATCTTAATCCGCTGCACGTCACCGACCTTGAGTTTGTCCTTGATCCTCCGGCTGAACCGGTCGACCGCGCCGACGGTGCCGTCGACCAGTCCTCGGGGCAACGCCGGCTCCACGACCAACCGAGCGAGCAGGTCGGTGGTCGCCAAGGAGTCGGCGATCGCCTCCTCCTTGGCGGCGCGATCGCTAAGCTCTCCGGTGCCCACCGTGATCGCTGCGAGCATCAAGAACCCTGCGGCGAGAAACTGCGCCACAGGGTTCCTGATCAGTCGCACGACGGTCCTCCAAGCCCGGGGGCATCAGTATGACGCCCGGAGAGCTCAGAACTTCACGGTTCCGCGACATACCTCGCCGGTGCGCGGGTTCCGCGCACGGAACACGAAGTGATCGGTCCCGGACATGTCCGACATGTAACGCTCCACGTCGAACGAGCCGCTCGGCGGGCGGGTGGTCGCGACCCCGCGCGCGGTGCGGTCGCCGTTGTGCTTCATCCGCCACCGCCACTTCTGGCCGTTCTTGTTGCTGTCCACCTCGCCCTCGAACTCGATGCCGTTGTCCTCAGGACTGGCCTTGACCTTCCAGTCCGACTTGCCACTGCACGAGCCGGTCCGGATCACGTCGTCGTCGTTGGCGACCGCCGGCGTACCGACCATGGCGACGGTCATGGCGAGGGCTGCGCCGGCGCCTGCGATGGTTCGCACCTTCATTGCTTTGCTCCTCTGGAGGGGGTCTGAGGAGAACAGCGTGTGTCCTGGCCGGGGCGAGTCACAATTGTCCGGAGGTACTACGACCCGTGGCGGTCGTCCTCCGGCCGTGCCGGCTCGGGCGTGACCGGCTCCGGATAGAGCACGCAGGCCACCTCGACACCACCGGAGGGCCTCAGCAAGGGGTCGTAGCCCTTGTGGAACACCACCTCGACCCCGTCCTCGGTCTCCCGCACCTCGTCCACGCCGCGCCACAGCGGTTCCGACGGGTTCTCGGCCCGGGCGCGGTCGAGCAGCTGGCGGACGCGTGCCGAGTCGGCTCCCTTGCCGATCGTCACCCGCTTCTGCGGCTTGTCGAGCACGCCGAGGTCGCCCACCAGGCCCTGCTCGGACTCGTAGACCGACGGGTCCTGCCGGGTCCAGTGCTCCTCGAGCAGGTTGCGGAGGTCGCGGGACTCCCAGCCGCACTCGGCGACGGCCTCGGGACAGCGCGGGTGGAACGAGCAGCCGAGCGGCGGGCTCGCCGCGTCGGGGATCTCGCCGCGTGGCAGGTCGCGTGGCACCACCTTGTGCGGGTCCGGCTCCGGGATGGCCTTGAGCAGCGCCTTGGTGTAGGGGTGCTTGGGATCGGCGAAGATCTCGTCGGTGGGGCCGATCTCGACGATCCGGCCGAGGTACATGATCGCGATCCGGTCGCAGAAGAACTTGGCGGTCGCGAGGTCGTGCGTGATGTAGACGTAGGTCAGGCCCAGGTCGGCCTTCAGGTCCAGCATCAGCTGCAGGATCTTCGCGCGGACGCTCGCGTCGAGCATCGACACCGGCTCATCGGCGACGAGCACCTCCGGGTCGAGGATGATCGCCCGGGCGATCACCGCCCGCTGCTTCTGGCCGCCGGAGAGGTCGGAGGGGTATTTGCGCATGAACTGCTCGGCCGGGGAGAGCCCGACCCGCTCCAGGGCCGCGGCGACCCGCTTGCGCAGCTCCTCACCGGAGGCGATGCCATGGATCTTCAGCGGGTGACCGACCGCGGTCTCGATGCTCATCGACGGGTTCAGCGCCGCGTGCGGGTCCTGGAAGACCATCTGCAGGTCGGTGCGCAGCTCACGGAGCTCGCGGGCCGACATCTTCGAGACCACCTGCTCGGGGTGCTCCCCGCCGGCACGTGGCTTGCGGTAGGTGATCGTGCCGCGCGTCGACTTCGCGAGGCCGAGCAGTGCGCGGCCGAGCGTCGTCTTGCCGCTGCCGGACTCGCCGACGACACCGAGCACCTCTCCCCTGCGCAGCGTGACGTTCACCCCGTCGACGGCCTTGACCGTGCCGGCGCCCACCCCGAGCAGCCGGGACAGGGTGCCGCCCCGGAGCTCGTAGTGCACCTCGAGCTCGGACATCTCGATCAGGTCGTCGCCGACGACGGCGGGCTCAGGCTTCGTCTGCAACGGAGATCTCCTCGCGGCTCAGCGGCGTGGTCTGCTCGGGTGTCAGGTCCTGGGCGTAGCCGTTCCGGAGATCGGCCGCCCAGCACTGGGTGCGGCTCCCGTTCTTCATCTCCCGCTGGATCGGGTGCGTGGTGGCGCACACGTTCATCGCGTCCGGGCAGCGGGGGTGGAAGTGGCAGCCCGGAGGCGGGTCCACCAGGTCCGGTGGCGCACCGGGGATGAAGTTGAGACCGGTCGAGGCCAGCGAGATCGTGGAGCGCAGAAGCTCCCGGGTGTAGGGGTGCTGCGGCTCGGCGAACACGTCGCGCGCGTCGCCGATCTCGACGACCTCGCCGGCGTACATCACCGCGACCCGGTCGCACGCCTCGGCGATGATGCCCAGGTTGTGGGTGATCAGCAGCAGCGAGGTGTCGAACTCACGCCGCAGGTCGTGCAGGATCCGGATGATCTGCGCCTCCACGAGTACGTCGAGCGCGGTGGTCGGCTCGTCGGCCACCACGAACGACGGTCGCAGCACGAGCGACAACGCGATCATCAACCGCTGCCGCATTCCACCGGAGAACTCGTGGGGGTAGGAGCGGAAGCGGGTCGGCGGGATGCCCATCAACCGGAGCACCTCCATCGACCGACGCTCGATCTCGGCTTTGCCGATCCGCTTCTCGTGGGCCTTCAGCGTCTCCTCGAAGTGCTCGGAGATCCGCATCAGCGGGTTGAGCCGGGTCAGCGGCTCCTGGAAGATCATCCCGAGCTCCGCGCCGCGCTTGGCGAACATCTGCTTCTTCGGCAGCGCGAGCAGGTCCTCGCCGTTGAAGCGCAGCTGCCCGTCCATCTTGGCGCCTTCCGGCAGCAGTCCGAGCAGGCCGCGGCCGAGGGTGGACTTGCCGCAGCCCGACTCACCGACCAGGCCCAGGATCTCGCCCTTGCGGAGGGTGAAGCTCACCCCGTCGACGGCCTTGACCGGGCCCCGATCGGTGCCGTACCAGATCCGGAGGTCGCGGGCGTCGATCACCGGGCCACCGGACGTGGCGGTGCTCGCCGACCTGTCGGTCATCTCGGTCATCGTTCGTCCCTCTTCTCGACCGTCTCCCGGTCGCCGACGGCGAACCGGGTGTCGTCCTTCTCGGCCAGGTAGGTGCTCGGCTCGTGCGGCGGCAGCTGGACCGGGCGCAGCCTCCGCTTGCGCAGCGCCGGGTTCACGGTCTCGTTCAGCCCCTCACCGACCAGGGTCAACCCGGTCACCAGCAGCACGATCGCCATCCCGGGGAAGACGGTGGTCCACCAGATCCCGGCCGCGGCGTCGTCGAGGGCGCGGCTCAGGTCGTAGCCCCACTCCGATGCCTCGTTCGGCTGGATGCCCAGGCCGAGGAAGCCGAGTGCGGCGAGCGTGCCGATCGCGTCCGCCGCGTTCAGCGTGCCGATCACCGGGACCGACTGGATCACGTTCCCGAACAGGTAGCGACCCATGATCGTGCCGTTCTTCGCGCCGATCGCGCGCGCCGCCTCGACGTACGTCGCCTCCCGTGCACTGACGGTGGTGTTGCGCACCACCCGGTAGTACTGCGGGATGTAGATCGCTGTCAGCGAGAGGGCCGCGGCGATGATGCCGCCGCCGAGCGGTCCGCGAAGCAGGAAGGAGAACACGATCGCGAGCAGCAGCGAGGGCATCGCGTACAGCGAGTCCATCAGGAAGACCAGCACTCGGTCGACCCAGCCGCCGACGAACCCGGACAGCAGCCCGAGCGGGACGCCGATCACCACGGAGAACATCACGGAGAGGGCGACCACCTCGACCGCGGTCCGGGCTCCCCAGATCACCCGGGAGAGCACGTCGTAGAACTGGTCGTTGGTGCCGAACCAGTGGTCGCCGTCCGGCGGCGCCATCTTGTCGAACTTGACGCCGTCCACGGTCTGCTGGTTGAAGTCGTACGGCGCGATCCAGGGCGCGAACAGCGCGAACGCGATGAAGACCCCGGTGATGAACAGGCCGGAGACCAGGATCCACCGGGCCATCCCGCTGGTCCGGCGGAACGGGGAGATGAGACCTGTGAGCATCAGTACCTCACTCGGGGGTCGATCACGGCGTTGAGGACGTCGACCAGCACGCTGGTGATCACCACGACGATCGCGATGAACGTGACGATGCCCTGCACCGCGGCGTAGTCGCGCGCGGTCAGGTAGTCGACCAGCTGGGTGCCGAGCCCTGGCCAGTTGAACGTCTTCTCGGTCAGGATGGCACCGGACATCGTCAACGCCACCTGGAGGCCGATCACGGTGATCACCGGCACCAGCGCGTTGCGGAACGCGTGCCGCCGGATCACGTGCCGCTCGGCGATGCCGCGGGCGCGGGCGGCTTCGACGTAGTCATCCTTGAGCGTCTGGAGGATGTTCACCCGGACCAGCCGGATGAAGACACCGGCGAGCAGCAGCCCGAGCGTGAAGCAGGGCAGCACATGGTGCTGCAGGATGTCGATGACGGCGTCCCAGTTCCCGGCGATCATCGCGTCCACGAGGATGATCCGGGTGACCGGTTCCACCTCGAACTTGGTGATCGGTGAGGCGATGTCGAAGGTCGGCCACCCGGTGGGGGCGACCAGGATGACCAGCAGCAGCCCGGTCCAGAAGATCGGGGCGGCGTAGGTGATCACGCCGAAGATCCGGATGGACACGTCCGAGGCGGTGTCGCGGCGCCGGCCGGCGTACAGTCCGAGCGGGATGCCGATCAGCAGCGCGAACAGAAAGGCGCCGAGCGTCAGCGTCAGCGTGGCGCCGCCGTTGTCGCGGATGATGTTGATGATCGGCCGGTTGTCGGAGATGGTCTCGCCGAAGTTCAGCCGGACCACGTTCCCGAGGTACTCCAGGTACTGCACGTACAACGGCCGGTCCAGGCCGAGCGCGGCGCGACGCTGGTCCAGCGCCTCCTCGTCGAGCTTGCCGCCCACGGCCGCCGAGACCGGGTCACCCGGAGCAACCCGGAGCAGGATGAACACGACGGTGATCAGGACCCACATCATGGGAATGATCAGCAGCAGCCGCTGGAGAATGTAACGAGGCAGCGATCCCGATCCCGCGCTCATCTGGTTCCTTCCTGACAGGGGAAAAGGGAGGACGCGCCCTCGCACGTCCTCCCCCTTCGCTGAGCTAACCGTTCTTGCTGATCATCCAGAACCGGAAGATGTACGTCGGGTCGAGGGTGTCCGCGACGCCTTCCATGCTGTTGTTCGCCACGGCCACGTTCTGACCGTTCCACGACGGGATCAGCGGCACGTCCTCGGCCACGATGTCCTGCAGCTCGCCGATGATCTCCTCGCGCTCGCCGGTGTCGGTCTCCGCGAGCTCGGCGTCGAGCAGCTCGTTGACCTCAGGGTTGGAGTACCCGTTGGCGTAGAAGCCACCGTCCCGGATGAACGGGGTCAGGTAGTTGTCCGCGTCCAGGATGTCGGGGTACCAGCCGAGGATGAACAGGTCGTAGGCGCCTTCCTTGTAGAGCGTCTGGTACTGCTCCCACTCGGCGTCCTGGGTGTTCACGTCGAACAGCCCGCTGTCGTTGAGCTGTGCTGCGAACTGGGTGGCCTCGTCGACAGCGTTCGGTCCGTAGTGGGTCGGCGTGTAGCCCAGCGTCAGCTTGACCGGCGTCTGCACACCGGCGTCGGCGAGCAGCTTCTCGGCGGCCTCGACACTCGGCTCGCCGTACTTGGTCTCGAACGAGTCCTTCTGGCCACCGAAGCCCGGGGGAACGATGGAGTAGGCAGGCTCGACGGTGCCGCTGTAGGAGTCCTGCGCGATCGCAGCGCGGTCGATGATCTGCGCGGCCGCCTGGCGGACCGCCTTGCCCTCGGGGGTGTCCCCGACGACCGGGTTGTTCATCTGCGCGACCCAGTAGCGGAACTCCGAGCCCTCGCCCTTGATCACCTCGACGGAGTCGCTGCCCTCGAGGTCGTTGAGGTCGGTCGGGCTGAGCGTGCGCCAGGCGATGTCGACCTGGCCGCTCTCGACGGCCTGCTTGAGCGGAGCCGTGTCACTGAAGTAGGTGACGAAGATCTGCGGGCTCTGCGGGGCGCGGTCGCCCTCGTAGGTCTCGTTCGCCTCGAGGACCGCCTGCTCGCCGGGCTTGTACTGGCTGAGCTTGTAGGGGCCCGAGCCGACGACCTGGTCGTCACCGAGCAGCTTGTCGGCCGGGAAGACCTCCTCGTCGACGATCGACGTGGTCGCGGTCGACAGCACCTTGATGAACGTGGTGTCCGGCTTGTTCAGGTGGAAGACGATCGTCTTGTCGTCCGGGGTCTCGATCGCGCCCTCGGCCACGGCTTGGGGGTCCGAGTCGGGCTCGATGATGGAGCCCAGCAGCACCGAGGAGCCGTTGGGGTCCGCGATGCTGATGTTGCGCTCCAGGGAGAACTTCACGTCCGAGGAGGTGAGGTCGTGGCCGTTGGAGAACTTGAGGCCGTCCTTGAGCGTGCAGGTGACGGTCTGCGCGTCGTCGTACTCGCACGACTCGGCGGCGTCGCCCTGCGGCTCGCTCTGGCCGGCGGGGACGGTCATCAGCTGCTCGAAGATGTTGTACTGCATGTTCCACGAGCCGAAGTCGTACGACCCGGCGGGGTCCATGGCGGTGACGGACTCGGTCGTACCGAGAATCCAGCTCTCGCCGGAGCCACTGGCGCCATCGTTTCCATTGGACGCATCGTCACCACACGCTGCAAGCGTGGCGATCAAGACGCCCGCACTGGCGACTGCCAGTAGTCCTCGTCTGCGGTTCAACTTTCCACCTCACGAATACATGCTCCTACACGGATGTAGGAGCGGAGTGCCGTGGACATTACTCTCACGAGTCGGGCCTGTTCCACAACATCGCGGCCGGGACACGGTCGCAATCTGGCAACGATTAGCCGGATATCGGTCGCGGCAGGGTCGAATAGTCCAACTCGTCCAGTGTGTCGGCGAACACGCGCCGTGGCCCGGGAAGCACCGGCACGTGGTTGGGAACGACCAGGACCGTGCAGCCGGCGGCCTCGGCCGAGCGGGCACCGGTGTTCGAGTCCTCGATCGCCAGGGTGGCGGCCGGCGGGACACCGAGGACGGCGGCCGCCTTCTGGTAGGGCTCGGGATGCGGTTTTCCCTGGGTGACCGCGTCACCGGTGACCACCACCTCGAAGGTGCCCTCGGGCAGGACTCGCAGGATCGGCTCGACGAAGCGCCGGTAGGACATCGTGACCAGCGCGCACCGCACGTCGTGGGCGCGCAGGTCGACCAGCAGGTCGACCGCCCCCGGGCGCCACGGGACCCGCCGCTCCACCCGGGCGACCACCCGGTCGAGCAGCTCCTCGACGATCCGGTCCGGCTCGACGTCGATGCCGGCGTGCTCGCGGATGTAACGGCCGGAGACGAGCAGGTCGTTGCCGACCAGGTTCAGCGCGTGCTCGCGGCTCCAGGTGCCGCCGTGCTGCTCGACCAGCTCGAACTCGGACTCGATCCAATAGGGCTCGGTGTCGACGAGGGTCCCGTCCATGTCCCACAGGACGGCCGCCGGCCAGGGATCGTGCACGGGCCGCCGTCAGTCCTCGGGCTCGTAGCCGAGGTTGGGTGCGAGCCAGCGCTCCGCCTCGGCCTGGCTCCACCCCTTGCGGGCGGCGTAGTCCTCGACCTGGTCCCGGCCGATCCGGCCGACCACGAAGTACTGCGAGTCCGGGTGCGAGAAGTACCAGCCGCTGACCGCGGCACCGGGCCACATCGCCATGCTGTCGGTCAGGGTGATCCCGGTGTTGCGCTCCACGTCGAGGAGCTCCCACAGGGTGGCCTTCTCGGTGTGCTCGGGGCACGCCGGATAGCCGGGCGCCGGACGGATCCCGGCGTAGGTCTCCCGGATCAGGTCCTCGTTCGACAGCGACTCGTCGGCCGCGTAGCCCCAGAGCTCCTGGCGGACCCGCTCGTGCATCCGCTCCGCGAACGCCTCGGCCAGCCGGTCGGCGAGGGTCTCGAGCAGGATCGCGCTGTAGTCGTCGAGCTGCTCCTTGAACTCCATGATCTTCTCGGTGCTGCCGAGCCCCGCGGTGACGGCGAACCCGCCCACGTAGTCGGGAAGACCGGTCTCCTTGGGGGCGACGAAGTCGGCCAGCGACCGGTTCGGGATCCCCTGCCGGTGCTCACCCTGCTGGCGCAGGTGGTGCAGGGTCGCCACCACCTGCGACCGGGAATCGTCGGAGTACACCTCGATGTCCTCTGCGCCGACGGTGTTCGCGGGAAACAGGCCGATCACCCCGTTGGCACGCAGCCACTTCTGCGCGATCAGCCGGTCCAGCATCGTCTGGGCGTCCTCCCACAGCTTGCGGGCAGCCTCACCGGAGGCCGGGTTGTTCAAGATGTCGGGGAACTTGCCCTTCATCTCCCAGGCGTTGAAGAACGGCTGCCAGTCGATGTAGTCGCGCAGCTCGGCAAGCGGGTAGTCCGTGAAGGTCCGGACGTGGCCGTCCTGCTGGTCGAGCAGCGCCGGGCGAGGCGGCTGGTAGCCGGCCCAGTCCACCGGCGTCCGGTTCGCACGCGCCTTCTCCAGGCTGAGCATCGGCCGGTCGTTCTGCTTGGCTGCGTGCCGGGCGCGCAGCGCGTCGTAGTCGGCCTTGACGTCGGCGAGGAGCCGCGGTCGTTGCTCGTCGGAGAGCAGCGCCGCCACCACCGGGACCGAGCGGGAGGCGTCCTTCACCCACACCACCGGGCCGTGGTACTTGGGCGTCACTTTCACCGCGGTGTGGGCCCGCGACGTCGTTGCGCCGCCGATCAGCAACGGGATGTCGAGCCCCTGCCGCTCCATCTCCGTGGCGAAGTTGACCATCTCGTCCAGCGAGGGGGTGATCAGGCCGGACAGGCCGATCACGTCGGCGCGCTCGGCCTTGGCGGTGTCCAGGATCTTCTGTGCGGGCACCATCACGCCGAGGTCCACGACGTCGTAGTTGTTGCACTGGAGCACCACCCCGACGATGTTCTTGCCGATGTCGTGCACGTCGCCCTTGACGGTGGCCATCACCACCTTGCCGTTGCTGCGCTCCTCGTCGCCGGGCTGCTTCTCGGCCTCTATGAACGGGATCAGGTAGGCGACCGCCTTCTTCATCACCCGGGCCGACTTCACCACCTGGGGCAGGAACATCTTGCCGGACCCGAACAGGTCGCCGACCACGTTCATGCCGTCCATCAGCGGGCCCTCGATGACCTCGATCGGCCGTCCGCCGCGCACGCTGATCTCCTGGCGGAGCTCCTCGGCGTCGGTCTCCGCGTAGTCGTCGATCCCCTTCACCAGTGCGTGCGTGATCCGCTCACCGACCGGGAGCGAGCGCCACTCCTGGTCCGCGACCTCCTGCTTCGCGCCGTCGCCCGCGAACCGGCCCGCGATCTCGAGCATCCGCTCGGTGTTGTCCGGGCGCCGGTTGAGGACCACGTCCTCGATCCGGTCGCGCAGCTCCGGGTCGATCTCGTCGTAGACGGTGAGCGCACCGGCATTGACGATCCCCATGTCCATCCCGGCGCGGATCGCGTGGAACAGGAAGACCGCATGGATCGCCTCACGCACCCGGTTGTTCCCGCGGAACGAGAACGACACGTTGGACACTCCGCCGGAGACCAGGGCGCCCGGGAGGTTCTGCTTGATCCAGCCGGTCGCCTCGATGTAGTCCACGCCGTAGTTGCTGTGCTCCTCGATCCCGGTCGCGATCGCGAAGATGTTCGGGTCGAAGATGATGTCCTCGGCGGGGAACCCGACCTGATCGGTGAGGATCGTGTAGGCACGCCGGCAGATCGCCTTGCGGCGTTCGAGGTTGTCGGCCTGTCCGTCCTCGTCGAAGGCCATCACCACGACGGCAGCGCCGTACTTGCGGCACAGCCGGGCCTGCTCGACGAACTGCTCCTCGCCCTCCTTGAGGGAGATGGAGTTGACCACCGGCTTGCCCTGGATGCACTTGAGGCCGGCCTCGATGACCTCCCACTTCGACGAGTCGACCATCACCGGCACCCGCGAGATGTCGGGCTCGCCGGCGATCAGCTTGACGAACCGGTCCATCGCGGCGACGCCGTCGATCATCCCCTCGTCCATGTTCACGTCGATCACCTGGGCGCCCGCCTCGACCTGCTGGCGGGCCACCGACAGGGCAGCCGGGTAGTCCCCGGCCCTGATCAGGTTGCGGAACCGGGCCGAACCGGTGATGTTCGTGCGCTCTCCGACGTTGACGAACAGGGACTCGTCGGTGATGTTCAGCGGCTCCAGACCGGACAGGCGGCAGGCGGCCGTGCTCTCGACCGGTGTGCGGGGCGGCGTGCCCTTCACCGCGGTCGCGATGCTGGTGATGTGCGCGGGCGTGGTGCCGCAGCAGCCGCCGAGGATGTTGACCATCCCGCTCGTCGCGAACTCCTCGAGCACCTCGGAGGTCTGCTCGGGGGTCTCGTCGTACTCCCCGAACTCGTTGGGCAGCCCGGCGTTGGGGTGGCAGGACACGAAGCAGTCGGCGAGGCGGGAGAGCTCGGCGACGTAGGGACGCATGTCGGCGGCGCCCAGGGCGCAGTTGAGGCCGATCGCGAGCGGCCGGGCGTGCCGGACCGAGTTCCAGAACGCCTCGGTGACCTGGCCGGACAGGGTCCGTCCGGAGGCGTCGGTGATCGTGCCGGAGATGATCACCGGCCAGCGGCGCTCCTGCTCCTCGAACAGCGTCTCGCAGGCGAAGATCGCCGCCTTGGCGTTCAGGGTGTCGAAGATCGTCTCGACCAGCAGCAGGTCGGCACCGCCGTCGACCAGGCCGCGTGCCTGCTCGAGGTAGGCCGCGACCAGCTCGTCGTAGGTGACGTTGCGCTTGCCCGGGTCGTTCACGTCGGGCGAGATGGAGGCAGTCCGGTTGGTCGGGCCGAGGGACCCGACCACGAACCGGGGCCGGTCCGGGGTCTGCTCGCTCATCGCGTCGCACTCGCGCCGGGCCAGCCTGGCCGACTCGAGGTTCATCTCGTAGGCGAGGTCCTGCATGCCGTAGTCGAGCAGCGAGATGGCCTGGGCGTTGAAGGTGTTGGTCTCCACCAGGTCCGCGCCGGCCTGGAGGTACTCGCGGTGGATCTCGCGGATCAGGTCCGGCTGGGTCAGGCTCAGCAGGTCGTTGTTGCCGCGCAGGTCCTGGGACCAGTCCGCGAACCGCTCACCCCGGAACTGCGCCTCCTCGAGCCGGTGTCCCTGGATCATCGTCCCCATCGCACCGTCGAGGACCAGGATCCGGTCGCGGAGCAGCGCCGAGAGCTGGTCCGTGGCGTCCGGGCGGTGGTCGGGGGCTGACAACAGGGGCGTCCTTGTCCGGGTCGGGGCGCGTCGACGGTCCGTCGACGAGGCGTCTCAGTCACGATAGGGGCGGCGGCGTCGCGGGCCGACGTACGTATCGCATCCTGACATCGCTGTCTCACAGTGTGTCAGCCCGGAGAAATCCCGTCCGCGTCGCACACCGTCCCGGCCGCCCCGGCGCCGGTCGCGCACTAGGCTGTCCGGGTGATCGAGATCGAAGAAGTCCCGGAGCTGGTGTCACCGGTTCTCATCGCCGCCTTCGAGGGCTGGAACGATGCCGCGGATGCGGCGTCCTCCGTGGTCGACCACCTGATCAAGGTCTGGGACGCCAAGGTGGTCGCCGCCATCGATCCCGAGGACTTCTACGACTTCCAGATGAACCGGCCGGTGGTAGGCACGAACGACTCCGGCATGCGCCGGATCACCTGGCCCTCGACCCAGATCTCGGTCGCCCGACCGCCGGGCGCCTCGCGCGACGTGGTGCTGCTGCGCGGCATCGAGCCGAACATGCGCTGGCGGCAGTTCTGCGCCGAGCTGCTCGCGGCCTCCGACGAGCTGGGCACCGAGCTGGTGGTGACCCTCGGCGCGTTGCTGGCCGACACCCCGCACACGCGCCCGATCCCGGTCACCGGCACGGCCACCGAGCCCGACCTCGCCGACCGGCTCAAGCTCGAGCAGTCCAACTACGAGGGACCCACCGGCATCGTCGGTGTGTTCCAGGACGCCTGCACGCAGATGGACGTGCCGGCCGTCTCCTACTGGGCAGCGGTCCCCCACTACGTGGCGCAGCCGCCGTGCCCCAAGGCGACCCTGGCGCTGCTCGGCCAGCTCGAGGACCTGCTGGAGATCAGCATCCCGCTGGCGGACCTGCCGGAGGAGGCCCGGGCCTGGGAGCGCGGGGTCGACGAGCTCGCGGAGGAGGACGAGGAGATCGGCGACTACGTCCGTGCGCTCGAGGAGACCCGCGACACCGCGGAGCTTCCGGAGGCGAGCGGCGAGGCCATCGCGCGTGAGTTCGAGCGGTACCTCAAGCGCCGCGAGACCGACGACGGGTAGCCGCGGCCGGCCCAGCTAGAGCCGGACCCCGAGCCTGGCGTCGAGCAGCCGCTGCACGGTGTCCGCGCCCGCGCCGTCGCCGTCGTGCCAGCCGGCCGCCCCCGCGTCGATCGCGGCCAGCGCGGCCGGTGCGTCGAGGTCGGCGGCCAGGCAGGTGCGTACGACGTCCACCAGCTGTCGTGCGTGCTGGTCGGAGGCGTGCTGCACCGCGTCACGCCAGGAGGCGAGGCGTGCCTCGGCCCGCTCCAGGTCGGCATCGGTCCACTCCCAGTCCGCGCGGTAGTGCCGGGCAAGGAGGGCGAGCCGGATCGCCATCGGGTCGGTCCCCGACTCACGCAGCGTGGAGACGAAGACCAGGTTCCCCTTGGACTTCGACATCTTCTCGCCCTGGTAGCCGACCATGCCGGCGTGCAGGTAGGCCCGGGCGAAGGTGAGGCCGTCGAAAGCGGCCTGTGCCTCGGACGCGCTCATCTCGTGGTGCGGGAACGCGAGGTCGCTGCCCCCGCCCTGGACGTCGAAGCCCTCGCCCAGGAAGCGCAGCGCGATCGCGGAGCACTCGATGTGCCAGCCGGGTCTGCCTCGACCCAGCACCGAGTCCCAGGCCGGCTCGCCGGGGCGTTCGGCCTGCCAGAGCAGGCAGTCCAGCGCGTGCTTCTTGCCGGGGCGGTCCGGGTCTCCCCCGCGCTCACCGAACACCGCCAGCATCTCCTGCTCGCTGAGCCCGGAGACCTCCCCGAAACGGGGGTCGGAATGCACGGCGAAGTACAGGTCGCCCTCGACGTCGTACACGAAGCCCTTGTCGCGCAGCTGCTGGATCACCTCGACGACGAGCGGGATGGACTCGACGGCTCCGACGTACTCGTCGGGCGGGAGCACCCGCAGCGCGGTCATGTCCTCCCGGAACAGCTCGGTCTCGCGCTCGGCCAGGTCCGCCCAGTCGACGCCGGTGGCGGTGGCCCGTTCCAGCAGGGGGTCGTCCACGTCGGTGACGTTCTGCACGTAGCTGACCTCGTGGCCGGCGTCGCGCCAGGCGCGGTTCAGCAGGTCGAAAGCGACATAGGTCGCCGCGTGGCCGACGTGGGTGGCGTCGTAGGGGGTGATCCCGCAGACGTACATCCGGGCCCGGCCCTGCGGCGTCGTCGGCTCGACGGTTCCGGTGGCGGTGTTGAAGACGTGGACGGCGGGTGCAGATCCGAAGCCCTCGAGCTTCGGAACATCGGTGGTGGGCCAGGCGCGCATGTGCGCAGCCTAGCCAACCGACGCTAGAAGGCAGGCCACGGGATTGCCGGCCATTGTCCCGACGGCAGCGGCATGCGGCCGGCGTCGAGGAGCCGTCGGGACCGGGTCCGCAGCGCCCGCACCTCCTCCGCGGCCAGCAGCCGGTTCAGGGTGCCGGCCAGCTCGCTTCGCGCGTCCTCGAGGTCCTCGATGAGCGCTTCGAGCGCCTGCCCGTCGGCCGGGTCGAGCGCCTCGTCGGCCCAGCCCCACAAGACGGTCCGCAGCTTGTCGTCGATGTGGAAGGTGACCCCGTGGTCGACGCCGAACCGGTGACCGTCGGTCATCGCCAGGACGTGGCCGCCCTTGCGGTCGGCGTTGTTCACCACCGCGTCGAACACCGCCATCCGGCGCAGCGGCGCGCTGTCCTCGTGCACCAGGGACACCGGGCGGTCGGCTCCGTCGACGGCGTCCAGCACGTGCCGGTAGCCGTCCGGGACGCTGCCGACGGGGACGATGTCGATCGGGTCCTGGTCCGGGTCCGGTTCCCGCCAGATCTGGACCATGCCGCTGCCGGCCGGTCCGTCGCGGAGCACCGTCAGCGGGACCACGTCCCAGCCGAGCGCCTCCGAGACGGTGTAGGCAGCGACCTCCCGGCCCGCCAGCGTCCCGTCGGGGAAGTCCCACAGCGGACGCTCGCCGGTCACCGGCTTGTAGACACACCGCACCGACCGCTGGTCCAGGCTCACCTCGCCGAAGAAGGTCAGGTTGGAGGCCGGCAGGATCCTGCCCTTGAGCTCGAGCTCGCCGCCGGTGAGGACGGCGAGCTCGTCACGCGGGTGATCCACCGGTGCGGCGGAACCCGTTGGCGCGGGGGCACAGGTGGCCTTCGGGGTCGACCGGTCCGCCGCAGAAGGGGCACGGAGCGCGCCCCGCGGCGACCACGGACAGGGCCCGCTTGGTGAAGGCGCGGGCGAGCCCCGCGGGGAGCCGGACGAGGAGGATCTCCTCGGGGTCCGGCTCGTCGATCTCCTCCTCCGGCTGGTCCGGGCTGATCAGCGCCTCCTCGGTGAACGGGAACACCTCGACCACGATCCGTTCGTCGGCGGCGTCCCAGGACAGGGTCATCGTGCCCGCCCGGAACTCCTCGACGATCGGCTGCTCGAGCGGGTCACCGTCCTCCAGTCCGACCGGCGCCACCGCCGGGACCGTGGCCTCACCCTCCCCCGCGCGCATCACCTCGTCGAGCAGCTCGTCGATCCGCTCGGCGAGCACCGAGACCTGCTGCTTCTCCAAGGCGACGCTGGTGACCCGCGGTCCGGAGCGCGCCTGCAGGAAGAAGGTGCGTTGTCCGGGCGGGCCGACAGTCCCGGCCACGAAACGTTCCGGCGGGTCGAAGCTGTGCACTACGGGAGCCATGGATCCGACCCTATGCGGTCCGGCCGCCGGCACCGCCACCGACGACGGCATCGCTGTCCCCGCGCCGGCGGCGCCGCTTCTTGACCTTCAGGACCGACAGGTCGCCGGCGTGCGAGTTCACCGACACCACGAACGGACGCAGCGCGGTGTACCGGATCACCGAGAGCGAACCCGGGTCGGCGACGATCCGCTGGAACAGGTCCAGGTGCATGCCGAGCGCATCCGCGAGGATCGACTTGATCACGTCCCCGTGGCTGACCGCGAGCCACACCGCGTCCGGGCCGTGCTGCTCCTCCAGCCGCGCGTCCCAGTGGCGCACCGCCGCGACGCTGCGCGCCATCATCTGGGCCATCGACTCCCCCTCGGGGAACCGAGCGTTGGCCGGATGGGCCTGCACGGTCTGCCACAGCTTCTCCTTCGCCAGCGACTTCAGCTCCCGGCCGGTCCAGCTGCCGTAGTCGCACTCGAGCAGACCGCGCTCGGTGGCGACCTTCAGCGGCGCCGGCTGCAGCGCGTTGATCTCCCGGGCCGTCTCCCGGCATCGCTCGAGCGGGCTGGTCACCACGGCCGCGAGTGGCAGGCCGGCCAGCCGCTCCCCCGCCGATCGGGCCTGCGCCAGGCCGAGCTCGTCGAGGTGCACACCCTTGCCGCGGCCGGCGAGGACACCGGTGGCGTTCGCGGTGGTGCGTCCGTGCCGGGCCAGGATCACAGTTGCCATGGCTCAGAGCGTAGTGGCCGTAACCTGAGCGGGTGATCGTTGACAACGCGCTCTACCGCGACGGTGTCCGGGTCCCCGTCGACTGCCCGAGGGAGGACCTTGGCGCGGTCCGGGACGCGGCCCGCGGCGACGGCGACTTCGTCTGGGTCGGACTGCACGAGCCGACGGCCGACGAGCTCGACGCCGTCTCGTCGCTGTTCGAGCTGCACCCACTCGCCGTCGAGGACGCGCTCAAGGCACACCAGCGTCCCAAGCTCGAGCGGTACGACGACGCGCTGTTCCTGGTGCTCAAGACACTCTGGTACGTCGACGAGCTCGATGCCGTGGAGACCGGCGAGATCAACCTGTTCGTGGGCCCGAACTTCGTGGTCAGCGTCCGGCACGGTGAGGGCACCGAGCTGCACTCGGCCCGGCTCGATCTGGAGGGGAAGACGCAGGTCCTCGGGCACGGTCCGTCGGCGGTCGTCTACGCGATCTGCGACCGGGTGGTCGACAGCTACGAGTCGGTCGCCTCCTCCCTCGAGGAGGACGTCGACGAGGTGGAGGCCTCGGTGTTCTCCCCCGCCCGCAGCGACGACGCGCCGCGGATCTACGTGCTGAAGCGCGAGCTGGCCGAGATGCGCCGGGCGGTGAACCCGCTGAAGGAGCCGATGAAGCGGTTCGCGTCCGGCGTCGTCCCGGGGATCACCGCCGAGGCGGCACCGTTCTTCCGGGACGTCGCCGACCACGTGGTCCGGGTCTCCGAGGCGATCGACTCGCTCGACGGGCTGCTCTCCTCGGCGTTCGACGCGGCACTGGCACGGATCAGCGTGCAGCAGAACGAGGACATGCGGAAGATCTCCGCCTGGGTCGCGATCGCCGCCGTCGGCACGCTGATCGCCGGCATCTACGGGATGAACTTCGAGAACATGCCCGAGCTGGGCTGGGACTACGGCTACTACCTCGCCCTGCTGCTGATGCTGGTCGCCTCGGTGGCCCTCTACCGCCTCTTCAAACGCTCCGGCTGGCTCTGACCCACTTGTCAGGGCGTAGTGCCCCCATAGGGGACGCAGACCCTGACAAGTCGGTTCAGGCGGCCATGTAACCGAGGCTGACCATGGTCAGGGTGAAGGCGCCCAGAGCGATCCGGTAGACCACGAACGGCAGGTACGAGTTCGTGCTCACATAGCGCAGCAGCCACGCGATCGCGGCGTACCCGACGAGGAACGACACGATCGTCGCGACCAGGGTGGGCCACGGGCCGTAGGCGTTGTCGCCGCCGGGGATCTCCTTGAGCTCGAAGATTCCCGCGCCGACCACCGCCGGGATGGCGAGCAGGAACGCGAACCTGGTCGCGGCCTCCCGGTCGTAGCCGAGGAACCGGCCCATGCTGATCGTCGCGCCCGAACGGGACACCCCCGGCACCAGTGCGGCCGCCTGCGCGAGGCCGAGATAGATGGCGTGGCTGAGCGACATCCGGGTGATCGCGCGTTCGTTCCGGCCGACCCGGTCGGCGATGCCGAGGATGATCCCGAGGACGATCAGCGTGGTGCCGATGATCCACAGGTTGCGGAAGTCCTCCTCGATGATGTCCTTGAGCAGCACACCGAGGATCACGATCGGCAGCGAGCCGACGATGATGTACCAGCCCATCCGGGAGTCGAGAGTGCCGCGCAGGTCCGGCCGGTAGAGCGACTGCACCCAGGCCGACGCGATCCGCCAGATGTCCTTGCGGAAGTAGATGAGTACCGCGAGCTCGGTGCCGATCTGGATCACGGCGGTGAACGCGGCGCCGGGGTCGCCCCAGCCGAACAGCTCGGGGAAGATCCGCAGGTGCGCGCTGCTCGAGATCGGCAGGAACTCGGTGAGTCCCTGGAGCATCCCGAGGACCACGGCCTTGAGGAAGTCGAGCACGTACTCTCCTAGTCGGATGCGTCGATCGCCTCGGAAAGCCTACGCACCGGTGGTGGCCGTACGGCGCAGGCGTACATGTGACGTGTCCGACGGCGAGGCGAACGGACCGATCGAGCCGACCCTCGATAGCGTGCCTTCCATGCAGCAACGGTTCCTGGGTCGCACCGGCCTCAAGGTCTCCCGGCTCGGCCTCGGCACGCTGACCTGGGGCCGCGACACCGACGAGCACGAGGCGCGTGACCAGCTGGTCGCGTTCGCCGAGGCCGGCGGCACCCTGATCGACACCGCTGCAGGTTACGGAGACGGAGCCTCCGAGGAGCTGATCGGCTCACTGATCGGTGACGTCGTCGCCCGCGAGGACGTGGTGATCGCGACCAAGGCAGGGATCAGCCGGGCACGGGGTGCGCGCGAGACCAACACCTCCAGGGGATTCCTGATCAGCACGCTCGACGCGTCGTTGAAGCGGCTGGGCGTGGACCACGTGGACCTGTGGCAGGTGCACACGTGGGTCGACGACGTTCCCCTCGAGGAGACGTTGACCGCCTTGGACTACGCGGTGACGACCGGGCGCGCGTCGTACGTCGGGGTCTCGAACTACACCGGCTGGCAGAGCGCCCAGGCGGCGACCTGGCAGCGGGCCGTGCCCGGGCGTGCCGCGCTCGCCTCGAACCAGGTGGAGTACTCGCTGCTGAACCGGGCCGTGGAGACCGAGGTGCTGCCCGCCGCCGAGGCGATGGGGATGGGCGTCCTGCCGTGGTCACCGCTCGGCCGGGGCGTGCTGACCGGGAAGTACCGGACCGGGACGCCTGCCGACTCCCGGGCCGCCTCCCCGCACTTCTCGAACTTCGTCGGTGCCTACCTCACCGAGCGGAACGCCCGCGTCGTGGAGGCGGTGGCGCGGGCAGCGGACGGGCTGAGCTGGTCACCGCTCGAGGTCGCGCTGACCTGGGTCCGGGACCGGCCCGGGGTCACCGCGCCGATCGTCGGTGCCCGCACCGCAGCGCAGCTGCGCGGGTCGCTGACCGTCGAGGAGTGCGAGCTGCCCGAGGAGATCATCGAGGCGCTCGACGACGTCTCCTCCGACGAGTCCTGAGACATCTGCCGCGCTCGCCCATCGGCTCGTGTCACCATGTCGTCATGTCGCGCGCACCGATCGCCACCACCGCGAAGCGCCGGGCCCTCGGTCCGGGAGTCGAGTACGAGTTCGAGCGGTTGACGCTCTCCCGGGAGTTCTCCCGCAACGTCGTCACCCGGATGCTGGTCGACCGCGCCGAGCACGGTGGCTGGGAGCTGGACCGGGTGCGGATCTACCCGGACGGCACCCGCAAGGTCGTGCTGCGCCGCAAGATCATCCGGCAGCGCGCGACCGTCTTCGCCTGACCCGCCTCAGGCGCGGTCCAGGAACCGGTCGAACACCCTGGCCCCGAACTCCAGCGCGTCCACCGGCACCCGCTCGTCGACCCCGTGGAACAACGCGGTGAAGTCGAGGTCGGCCGGCAGCCGCAGCGGCGCGAAGCCGAAGCAGCGGATGCCGAGCTTGTCCCAGTGCTTGGCGTCGGTTCCCCCGGACATCAGGTACGGCGCCACCTTCGCCTCCGGGTCCTCGTCGAGGATGGAGGAGGTGATCGCGTCGACGAGGTCGCCGTCGAAGGTGGTCTCCAGGCCGGCCTGCTTGCTGACGTAGTCGACCGAGATGTTCTCACCGAGCAGCTCGGCGAGGGTCGCGAAGAACTCGTCCTCGTAGCCGGGCAGGAACCGGCCGTCGACGTGCGCCACGGCCTCGCCGGGCACCACGTTCACCTTGTAGCCGGCCTTGAGCATCGTCGGGTTGGTGGTGTGCTTGATCACCGCACCCAGCATCCGGGTCGCGGAGCCGAACTCCTGGACCAGCGACTCCGCGTTCTCCGGGGTTGCCGCGACGCCGGCGATCTCGCCGACCGCGGAGAGCAGCACCTGCATCGACGGCGTCAGCCGCACCGGCCACTCGTGCTGTCCGAGCCGGGCCACCGCGGCCGCGAGCTCGGTGACCGCGTTGTCCGGGTGCCGCATCGACCCGTGCCCGGCGTTGCCCCTGGCGGTCAGCCGCATCCACGCCATCCCCTTCTCGGCGGCCTCGATGAGGTAGAGCCGCTGACCGCGGACCGTGGTGCTGAAGCCGCCGACCTCGCCGATCGCCTCGGTGCAGTCGGCGAGCAGGTCGGCGTGGTTCTTGACCAGGTGCTCGGCGCCCTTGTGCCCGCCGGCCTCCTCGTCGGCGGTGAAGCAGAGCACCATCGGCCGGTCCGGTACGACGCCGGCACGGGCCCGGGCGCGTACGACCGACAGCAGCATCGCGTCGAAGTCCTTCATGTCCACCGCGCCGCGGCCCCAGACGTAGCCGTCCTGGATCTCACCGGAGAACGGGTGGACCTGCCAGTCGTCGGCGTCCGCGGGAACCACGTCGAGGTGCCCGTGCAGAAGTAGCGGATCACCCTCCTGTCCACCCCAGCGGGCGACCACGCTGGTCCGCCCCGGTTCGGACTCGAACAGCTCGGGCTCGATCCCGACGTCCGAGAGCAGACCCGCGACGTGCTCGGCGGCTTTGCGCTCACCGGGCCCGGAGCTGTCCCCGAAGTTCGTGGTGTCCATCCGGATCAGGTCACGGCAGATCTCGACCACTTCGGCCGCCGGGTCGTACGGCGGCGCGGGCTGCGACGGAGTGCTCATGGAGACATCCTTACAGGCTTCCGAAAGCCTCGCCCGATGCAAGTTCCCGGGCGGTTCTTTGCTAGAGTTACCGCCGCACTTACGGCTCGATCTAGAGTTGTAGGTGCGACACCTTGTCCGGGTGGCGGAATAGGTAGACGCGCTAGCTTGAGGTGCTAGTGCCCTTTATCGGGCGTGGGGGTTCAAGTCCCCCCTCGGACACTCCAGGAGACCCGGTCTGACCGGGTCTTTTGTCGTTTCCGGACCGCGCTAGAAGATCTGTCGCATGTTCGTCCGCGCCAGGTCGATGAGCTCGGTGCCCTTGCCGGAGAGCACCGTGCGGACGGCGAACAGCGCGAATCCTTTCGCCTGTTCCAGGGACACCGCCGGTGGGATCGAAAGCTCCTGCCGCTCTGTCACGACGTCGAGGATGGCCGGCCCGTCGTGCGCGAGGAATGCCTTCACCGCCTTGGGCAGGTCCTTGGACCGCTCGACCCGCCAGCCCTTCACGTTCAGGGCGTCGCCGACCTGGGCGAAGTCGGGGTTGGCCAAGTCGGTCGCGAAGTTGACGATCCCGGCCGCCTTCATCTCCAGCTCCACGAAGTTCAGCGAGGAGTTGTTGAACACGACGACCTTGACCGGCAGCTTCATCTGGGTCAGTGTCACCAGCTCGCCCATCAGCATCGTCAGCCCGCCGTCGCCGGCGAGCGCCACCACCTGCCGGTCGGGGAAGGCTACCTGGGCGCCGATGCCCTGCGGCAGCGCGTTCGCCATCGAGCCGTGGCTGAACGACCCGATCAGGCGGCGCTTTCCGTTCATGTGCACGTAGCGAGCCGCCCACACCACCGGTGACCCCACGTCCGGGATGAACACGGCGTCGTCGTCAGCGACATCGTCGATCAGCTTGGCGAGGTACTGCGGGTGGATCGGCTTCGACCCCCGGCGCGCCGTGGCCAGCTCGTCCAGGTCCTTGCGGGTCCTGGCGTAGTGCTTGAGCATGGCGTCGAGGTGCTTGCTCGACTTCTTGGCCTCCAGCTGCGGCAGCAGCGCACGGATCGTCTCCTTCACGCCTCCGATCAGACCGATGTCGACCTTGGTGCGACGACCCAGCTGCGAGCCGCGCAGGTCGACCTGGACGATCGTGGCTCCCTTGGGGAAGAACTGCTGGTAGGGGAAGTCGGTGCCGAGCATCAGCAGGGTGTCGCAGTGCTCCATCGCCCGATAGCCCGACGAGAACCCGAGCAACCCGGTCATCCCGACGTCGTAGGGATTGTCGTGCTCGACGAACTCCTTGCCGCGCAGCGCATGCACGATCGGTGACTTCAGGGTCGCGGCCAGCTCGACCAGCTCGTCATGTGCGCCCTGGCAGCCCGCGCCGGCGAGGATCGTCACCTTCGAGCCGGCGTTGAGGACCCTGGCCGCAGCGGCCAGCTCAGCCGGGTCGGGCACGGTCTGGGCGTGCGAGGCGACGATCCGCTCGGCCTCGGCCTCGGCCTCGATCTTGGCCAGGCCGATATCACCCGGGATCACCAGCACGGCCACGCCACGTTTGGTGAGTGCCTCGCGGATGGCGATCCGCAGCAGGCGGGGCATCTGCTCGGCGTGCGCGACGTGCTCGACGTAGACGCTGCATTCGCGGAACAGCTCCTGGGGATGGGTCTCCTGGAAGTAGTTGGACCCGATCTCCGCGCTGGGAATGTGCGCGGCTATGGCCAGCACCGGCACCCGGGAGCGTTGGGCGTCGTACAGGCCGTTGATCAGGTGCAGGTTCCCGGGACCACAGCTGCCGGCGCACACCGCGAGCTCGCCGGTCAGGCCGGCCTCCGCGGAGGCGGCGAACGCGGCTGCCTCCTCGTGCCGGACGTGGACCCAGGCCAGTTCCGGGCGGGTCCGCAGCGCGTCGGTGAAGCCGTTGAGGGAGTCCCCAGGAATGCCGTAGACACGACGTACGCCGCTGGCGACGAGGCTGTCGGCGATGAACTCAGCGACAGTGGCCATGTGGCTCCTTCGAGAACGGCGGACGAGAGCACATCGGCGCATCGCTCACGCTGCGACCATAGCCCGACGTGCTTGGTTCGCGACAGCGCTCGGGGCGCCGGATCGCGCGTCGCCTTGAGCGTTCCGTGCGTCACCTCGGTGGCCGTCCATTCGGACTATGGTCCCGGAACTGTGGCTTGGGCATGCTGAGGAAGAGCCGAGCAACGAAACGAGCGGCCGCCATGTCCAGAGTTCTCCTGACCGGCGCATCCGGGTTCCTCGGCGCGCACACCACGGCGCGGCTGCTCGACGACGGCCATACGGTTCGGGGCCTTGTCCGCACCCCGGAGCGGCTGCGCGACCATCTTCGCCCGCTGGGTGTCGACATCGAGGATCCTCGCATCGAGGTGTTCCAGGGCGACATGACCGACGCATCGGCGGTGCAGGCGGCCGTTGCCGACTGCGACCTGGCTGTGCACGCGGCCGCCACCTTCTCCTACCGGCGCCGCGACGAGAAGCGGATGCGAGACGAGAACGTGCTCGGAACGAAGAACGTGCTGGACGCTGCGATCGCCGAAGGGTGCCGCGGCATCGTGCAGGTCTCATCGATCGCCGCATTGCTCCACAAGGGCGCGGTCCTGGACCACCGAAGTCTTCTGGGAGCCGGGATCGGGCCCTACACGACGAGCAAGGTGGAGTCCGAGCGGGTGGCACGGGAGCGTCAGCAGGCGGGGGCTCCGGTGGCGATCGTCAACCCAGGCGGCATCATCGGCCCGCACGACCCCTATCTCGGGGAGAGCAACGCGGTGGTGCGCGACATCCTGCGGGGGCGACTGCCCACCTGGCCCCGCGGTGGTCTGCAATGGGTCGACGTCCGTGACACAGCCGACGTCATCGCCGCGGCCCTGGACCGACCGGGAGGCCGGTTCCTTGTGCCCGGGGAGAACGTGGCTGCGCCGCACGCCCGGCTGTCCGAGGTAACCGGCCGGCGGTTGCCTCTGATGCTCCTGCCGATGGGAGTGATCACACCGGGCGTGCTGCCGGGGTACCTGACCGGATGGTCGTTCCTCCCCGGTGCACTCGAGGGCGCGCGGGTCATTTCGCTCGGCACGGTCGCAGACCCTTCCTCCACCGTGAACGACCTCGGCATCAGCGGACGGACGCTGCAGGACTCATTGCGGGACACCATCCGGTGGCTGGTCGAGGCGGGACATCTCTCGCCGAAGCAGGCCGGGCGTGCGCTGACCCCGGAGGCCCCATCACCTCGAGCCGGAGCGATGTAACCGGCGCTCTGTCCTGTGTGTTGACACCCGTGCGCCTCGCGGCTGTCAATGTCGTCCATATGGACGGGAACGACGTCGGTTTCGGCATCCGGACATGTCGTTGGCATCCATATGGACACCAATGACACCTCGCCCTTGAGCGGGGCCATGTTCGAAGGAAGCGCAACGTGCAACCCACCTTCAGGGTCCGTGGTTCCCGGGTTCACTCGATCCCAACGACATCAGATTCTCGCCGGACGGATGCCGTTGCAACTGAGTGAGCCACGGCCGGCCCTGATCCTCCCGCGAGAGCTCGCGGCCCGACGCCGGAAGTCTGCACGTTCGTGCGGCCGGTGCTCCCTGACCACGCGTGCCCGAGTACGGCGAGACCACGGCAGACGCGCCCGGAGCGGCGCCACTGTCGTCCCTGCCGATGAACGCCCCGGCTCAGGCGGCGCCATCGGGCCGGGCCGCCACCAGGTGGTCCACGGCGTCCGGCTGGAGCGCTGAGTCCACGATCATCGCAGCCAGACCTGTGACCGCCGACTCGTCGCCGAGTACCGTGCGGCCGACATGGATCTCCTGGGCGGTGCGTGGATAGGTGAGGCCGAGGATGCTTTCGCGGGCCGCGTCGACGAAGGGGTCGAGCACGCCGAGCGTGCCGCCGAACAGGATCACTCCTGGGTCGATCATCGTGGCCACTCCCGACAGCACGGTGCCGACCGCACGGCCGGCATCGGCCAGTGCCTCCTCGCAGGCACGATCGCCGGACACGACCCCGTTCACGATGTCGGGCAGGGAGGTCACGCCGTACGGTGCGAGCCGGCGCAGCAGTGCCCGCCCGCTGGCCACGGTGGCCAGGCAGCCCCGCTGGCCGCAGGTGCAGTCCTCTTCCAGCCCGGGGACGCGCATGTGCCCGAACTGTCCGGCTCCGTGGGAGTCGCCGGTGTGCAGCCGGCCGTCCACCACCAGCCCCGCCCCGATGCCCGTGGCCAGCTTCACGACGATCACCGTGCGGCCACGTCCGTCGGCCACGGACTCGCCGTAGGCCATCGCATGCGCGTCATTGGCGACGACCACCGGTCTCCCGAACGCACGCTCGAACGGTTCGGCCACCGGGCGACCGTCCCAGTGCGACAGCACGGCCGGCGCCTCGATCGTGCCGTCGACCCTGCCCTGCAGCCCGGGGAAGCTGAAGCCGACTCCGAGGAGCTCCGCACCGTCCGGGCTCGCGGTCTCCAACAGCTGTCGACCGGCCGTCACCAGCTTCCGCAGAACAGGGGCAGGCCGGCCGGTCAGGTCGATCGGCAGCTCGCGTACCGCCAGCCGGCGAGCCGCGAGGTCCGTGATCGCGATCAGCGCGTGGGCGGCACCCACGTCGAAGGTCAGGGTGGTCCGGCTCGTCTCGTCGAACTCGAGCAGCACAGGCGGGCGTCCCGTTCCGGCGACGCCACGCCGGCCTTCCCTGATCAGGCGAAGCTGTTGCAGCGTGTCGATCCGCTCGACCAGCGTCGTGCGTGAGAGCCGGGACAGCGCGAGCAGATCCTTGCGGGTGAGGGGGCCGTGCGTACGGAGCAGATGCAGGACCTCACCGTGCGTCATGGTGCCAACCGGCATCAGGCCTGCCGTGGTGGAGGTGCCCGAGGAAAGCTGCCTGCCGATGGGTCGCACGCACCAGAGATTACCTTGACCTGCTCGTTCGGCGTCGCCTACTTTTGTCTAACAGCCGAATAAAAGTCACCGCGGAGGATCCCATGCGCACAGGCCACACCAGTCCCGCCCGGTTCTCACGGCCGGCCCTGCGGAAGATCGCTGCGACAGGACTCGCCACCAGCCTGCTGGTCACGCTGGCGGCCTGCGGCGGTGACGACGAGAACGGCGCGGATGGCGGCAACGCGATCACCGTCTGGACCCTGGAGAACCTCCCCGACCGGATGCAGGCCCAGGAGCAGATCGCCCAGACGTTCACCCAGGAGACCGGGATCAACGTCGAGCTGGTCGGGATCGCGGAGGACCAGTACAGCCAGCTGCTCACCTCCGCCGCCGCGGCCGGTGAGCTGCCGGACGTGATCGGTGCACTCTCCCTGGCCGGTGTCCGTGAGCTCGCGGTCAACGACCTGCTCGACACCGAGACCGCGGGAGCCGTGGTCGAGGAGCTCGGAGCCGACACGTTCTCCGAGCAGGCACTGGCCCTCACCAGTGAGGGTGACGAGCAGCTCTCGGTTCCCAGCGACGGCTGGGCACAGCTGCTGGTCTACCGACAGGACCTGTTCGACGAGGCCGGCCTGCCCGCACCGGAGACCTACGACGACATCCTGGCCGCTGCCCAGCAGCTGGACAGCCAGCAGGTGGCAGGGTTCGTCGGGGCCAACATCCCCAACGACGTCTTCACCGAGCAGACCTTCGAGCACTTGGCGCTCGGCAACGGCTGTGAGCTGGTCACCGACGACGGCGACATCCCGCTCGACAGTGAGAACTGTGTCGGTGCCTTCGACTTCTACGGTGAGCTGATCCAGAACTACTCGGTGCCAGGCGCCCAGGACGTCGACACCACCAGGGCGACGTACTTCGCGGGGGACGCCGCGATGGTGATCTGGTCATCCTTCATCCTCGACGAGATGGCGGGTCTGCGGAACGACGCGTTGCCGACCTGCCAGCAGTGCAACGACAACCCCGCTTACCTCGCCGAGAACAGTGGCGTGGTGACCGCGGTCCAGGGACCGGATGGCGAGGAGCCGGCGCAGTTCGGCGAGGTGGTCTCCTGGGTGGCCACCGCGGAGTCGAACGCCGACGCGAGTCAGGAGTTCATCTCCTACATGATGACTGACGGCTACATGGACTGGATCGGCTTCGCCCCCGAGGGCAAGATCCCCACCCGGCAGGGCACGGCCGAGGAGCCGACGACGTTCATCGACCAGTGGGCCGAGCTGCCGGCCGGGGTCGACACCAAGGCGCCGCTGAGCGACTTCTACTCCGCCGAGGTGCTGGACGCCCTCCGCACCGCGCCGGACACCATCCAGCGCTGGGCCATCACGCAGGGCGCGGGTGAGCTGCTCGGCGCGACACTGGGAGAGCTCCCGGTGGCGCAGTCGGTCAACGGCGTGACGACCGGGCAGCTCAGCGCCGAGGAAGCGGCACAGCAGGCGGACGAGGCCGTCACGGAGATCCAGGAATCCTTGCAGTGACCAAGGCGCCACGAGGGTCGCTGGCGCGGTCCGACGCGCGGGCCGGGCTGCTGCTCATCTCGCCGACGGTGCTGATCGTCCTGGCCGTCGTGGTGCTGCCGATCCTGTGGACGGTGATGCTGTCGTTCCAGGAGCTCCGGCTCATCCAGCTGCAGTCGGCCGGCCTGTTCGGTGACTACACGCTGGAGAACTTCCAGGAGGTGCTGACCTCCGACGGGTTCTGGGACGCGCTGCTGACCACATTGATCTACTCGGTGTGCGGCACGTCGCTCGCCGTCGGGCTCGGCCTGGTGGCGGCGTTGGCGCTGCGCAAGGCCTTCCGGGGGCGCACCGTGGTGCGGGCGATGATGCTGCTCCCGTACGTCGCTCCGGTGGTCGCGGCCACCTTCGTGTGGTCGGTGATGCTCAACCCGCAGTTCGGGATCATCAACTACTGGGGCACCCGCCTGCTCGGCTGGGACGAGCCGATCGCGTTCCTCAGCCAGCGCAGCAAGGAGGTCTCGCTCCTCGGCCTCGACTTCTCGATACCAGTGGCGCTGATATCGGTGATCCTCTTCGAGATGTGGCGTTCGTTCCCGTTCGCCTTCCTGTTCCTCACCGCCCGCCTCCAGGCGGTGCCGGGCGACATGGAGGAGGCCGCGAAGGTCGACGGCGCCACGCTGACCCAACGGTTCCGCTACATCCTGCTCCCCCAGCTGCTGCCCACCATCGCGGTGCTGGCCCTGCTCCGCTTCATCTGGACGTTCAACAACTTCGACGACATCTACCTGCTGACCGGAGGTGGCGCCGGCACCGAGGTGGTCAGCATCCGGGTGTTCAACTACCTGATCGCCCGCGGCGACATCGGTGCGGCGTCGGCACAGGCACTGGTGCTCGCGGCCGTGCTCATCGTGCTGGTCACGATCTACTTCCGCTTCGCACCCCGGGAGGACGTCAGTTGAGTACCGCAACGCGCACAGACCGTCCGGCACGCTCGTCCCGACCCTGGTCCCGGGACCGGGTGGAGAGCTTGGTCTTCGGCGTCCTGCGCTGGGTGGTCATCGCGGCCCTGATCCTGCTGACCGCGTTCCCGTTCCTCTACATGGTGCTGCTGTCGGTCCGCGACCTCAGCTCGGTGATCCAGGACCCGGGTGACCTCTGGCCGGACAGCGGCGAGCTCGACTTCGGCACCTACGCGTCGGTGCTCAAGCCCGTCTCCGAGGGCGGACAGGGCTTCGTCAACTTCATCCAGAACAGCTTCGTGATCGCGGTCGGCACGGTGGCCGCAACGCTGCTGTTCGCGATTCCCGGGTCGTACGCCGTGAGCCGGCTGAAGTTCTTCGGCCACCGGCAGGTCAGTGTGCTCTTCCTGGCGGTGTACCTCTTCCCGAGCATCCTGCTCGCCGTGCCGTTGTTCGTGGGCTTCACGAAGCTCGGCCTGCGTGGCGCGCTGGTGGCCCTGATCATCGTCTACGTCTCGCAGACGGTCGCCGTGTCCATCTACATGCTGCGCAACTACTTCGAGACGATCCCGGTCAGCCTCGAGGAGGCCGCGGCGCTGGACGGCTGCAGCCGCCTGGGCATCATGCGCCGGATCAGCCTTCCCTTGGCGCTGCCCGCGATCATGGCCAACGGCCTGTTCGTGTTCATGATCGCCTGGAACGAGTTCCTGTTCGCGCTGCTGTTCCTGGTCGAGGACCGGTCCCGGTGGACCGTGTCCCTGGGCCTGTCCCAGCTGGCGGGCAGCATCGAGATCCCCACCACCGTGCTGATGGCCGGCTCGGTGGTGCTCACGCTGCCGATCGTGATCCTGTTCTTCGCCACCGAGCGGTTGCTGACCGAGGGGCTGACGGCCGGGGCAGAGAAGGGCTGAGCCTCGTCACGGGGCCGCGGGGAAGCGAAGCACGACCTGCAAGGTGTCGCCCGTGCCCCGATCGAGGGTCTCGAACGCGGTCGCGACCTCGGCGACGTCGAGCACGTGCGTCACCAGGGGCGTGACGTCGACCGCACCGGTGGCGAGCTGGTCCAGGAAGGTGTGCACCAACCGGCGCTGGTTCCAGCGCGGGCCGAGCGCGAGCGGCGCACCACCGATCTGGCTGGCGACGATCTGCACGCGGTTGTGGTGGAACTCCTCGCCGAGCCGCAGCCCTTCGCCATCGCCCTGGTAGAACCCCGAGGCGACCACCCGCCCGTCCACGACCACGCTGCGCACCGCCTCGTGCAGGGCGCGGTAGCTGCCGCTGAGCTCGATGGCGCTGTCCACCCCCAGGCCGGTGAGGGCCCGCACCGCCGCTCCCGCGCCGCCCTCGATGCGGGCGTCGATCACATCGGAGGCGCCCATCCGTTCCGCTCGCTCCAGCCGGTCGGTGAGCGCGTCGACCGCGACCACCCGCGCGCCGCTGAGTCGGGCGAGCCGGGTGGCCAGTAGGCCGATCACACCCTGTCCGAACACCGCAAGGTTCTCCCCCAGCCGGGCCTCCGCCGCGAGGACCGCGTTGAGCGCGATCGCACCCACCCGGGCGAAGACGCCGTGCATCGGGTCCATGGCTGCGGGCAGCACCCGCCAGTGCGCTGCGTCGACGGGGAACACGCCCTCACTGCGGTGGCCCCAGATCCCGGCCACCACGTCCCCCGGGCGCGGAGAGGTCACCCCGGCAGCCACCTCGACCACCCGGCCCACCTCGGAGTACCCCCAGCCGGACACCGGGTACCCGAACGTCGGCTGACCTTCGAGAAACAGCCGTCGCTCCGGGTCCCAGGTCTTGGTCAGGTACGGGTTCGAACCGCGGTAGGCCGTGAGCTCGGTGCCGGCGGAGATGCCGGAGAACCAGGTCTCCACGCGTACATATCCCGCCGGCAGCTCGACGCGCGGAGTATCGACCAGCTCGACGACGTAGGGCTCGGTGAACTGCACGACGGAGGGCATGGCGGACTCACTTCTCCAGGGCTTCGGGAAGGGTGCGGAACGGGGTCGGGGGTGGCGGGGACCCGAGCAACCGACGGAGGGTGTCGAGGCCCCAGTCGTCGAGCTCCTCGATCCGGTCCGAGCACGAGCGGAGGCCGCCGTACCGCTCGATCAGACGCGCCCACTCCTCGCGCCGGCCGAACCCAGGCCGGACGATGAGGCAGTCGGAGTCGTTGACCCAGAAGCGTCCCTGCTGCCAGGCGCGGCCCTCGATGCACGCCTGCCCCCGCAGGGGGTTGTGGCCGTCGTCGACGTCGGTGGGGTTGTAGGTGTCCGGTGACACCCGCATCGCGTCGACCAGCCCCACACTGGGCAGGATCGGTGCGCCGCACCCGAGGAGGTAGGACTCCGGACCGACCGCCTCCCGGATCGTGCGCAGGCCCGAGCGGTACGCCGAGATCGCCTCCGGCCCGCCACGGCCACCGGTTCCTGCGAGCGCGCCGGCGTAGAGGAAGTCGAGCTTGAAGTAGTCGAAACCGGCTGCCCGCAGCGTGCCGAACACCTCGCCGAGATGGTCACGCACGTCACCACGCTCGAGGTCGAGGCCCCACATCTGCTGGTCCCAGTTCCACCCCGCCGCACCGTGCAGCCATCCCGGTCGGCGGCGCGCCAGCTCGCTGTGTTCGAGCGCGGTGAACGGGGCCAACCAGATCCCGGCCCTGCGGCCGGTGTCGCGGATCCTCGAGGCAAGGTCGCGCAGCGACCGGAACCGGTCGGAAAGGCTCTGCCAGTCGCCGACCATGGCCTGCCAGCCGTCGTCGACCTGGACCACCTCGACCGGCAGGTCGTCGCGCTCGATGGCGTCGAGGTTCGCGACGATGTCGTCCTCGGTGACGTCCAGGAAGTAGCGGTACCACGAGCACCAGACGGTGGGTGCAGGCCGCGGTTCGACGCCGATGAGCGCGGCGGACTCGTCGCCGTACCCCTCCAGCGCCCGCCCGAGCGTCCCCTCGGTGTCGTGGCTGCGGACCGGGCCGTCGGCACTCACGACCAGCCGGTTCTCGTGCAGCGCGGCCCGGATGGACGGGATCTCGGTGCGCGGGTCCGCAGCGGCGTACACGCGCTGTCGCCCGGGCGCGGGTTCGACCACCAGCAGGCCCTCGGCCTGGAAGCCGGTGGCCGGTGCGGGCGTCTCCGGCCGGAACCGCATCACCTGTTGCCAGCCGAGCGCCGGACGGGCCGAGGTGTCGGTCACCCGGTACGTCGTGGTGGGGCTCCAGCTCTGCCAGCCGTGCTCGTAGACACGTGCCTGCGAGACGTCGACCGGGCACTCGTCGACCGGGGTGAACGGGCGCCCGTTCACAGCGCCAGCCCGAGATCCATCCGGGCACCGTCGCGGGATGCCGAGGTGCGCGCGGCGTCGACCAGCGCCAACGTGGCGAGGTTGTTGCGAGCGGAGTGGTAGGGGTCTCGTCCCTCCGCGATCGCGTACATCAGCTCGCCCATCGCGCCCGCGAAGCCGTCGACGAACCACTGCCCCTCGGTCGCGTACCGAGTGGTCGTGCCGCCTCGTTCGAGCTCGACGAAGTCCCGGCCCAGCAGACTGCCGCGGACGCTGCCCTCGGTGCCGTGGATCCAGTACGGGCAGGACGGGGTGCGGGTCCGCACATCACCGACCACCCGCACCAGTGCGCTCGCGCCGTCGCCGCAAACCGCCTCGACCGTGGCGGACCACGGGTTCTTGGCGGTCACCGGCTGGCCCGGGACGCGATGGTCGGACGCGCGGAGCCAGGCCACGTCCTTCCCCGCGAGCCAGCAGCGGGTGATGTCGAGCCAGTGCACGAGGTAGTCGCCGAGCAGCATGTGTGGCACGTCGTCGAAATGGGTGCCCGCGATCGGCGGCAACGGCTTGTCGTGCAGGTGGGTCACGCCGACCACCTCACCGATGGCACCCTGCTCCACCAGCCTGGTGGCGAGGCGCCAGCCGGGTGCCCACCGCGCGTTCTGGTTGACCGCGATCCGCACCCCCGCCGCATCGGCCTGGTCCAGCACCGGCCTGATCGTGTCCGGCTCCTGGGTCAGGGGCTTCTGGGCCAGCACGTGCTTGCCGGCCTCGACCGCCGCGGCGAGCCAGCGCGCCCGTCCCTCCGGGCGGGTGGCCAGGTCGACGATGTCCACCTCCGGGTCGGCCAGCAGCTCCTCGGCGCTCTCGTAGACGCGGCCGATGGACGGGAAACTGTCCCGTGCACGTTCCGCGGTCGCAGGCGTGCGGCTCCAGACGCCGACCACCTCGAGCCCGTACTTCTCGTAGGCCGGCAGATGCGCCGTCTGCGCGATCGCACCGACGCCGAGGACAGCGATTCGCGGCCGCTCGGTCGGGAACTGAGGGCGGTACTCAGGGATGTCCGGCATTCCGGATGCAGTCTCCTCTCGAGGGTCAGCTGTGGTTGAGCCAGTCCAGAGCGACCGCGGCCGTCCAGGACTGGTGGCTGCTGCCGAGCGGCTCCCCGGCGAAGGGCTCGTAGTACTCACCGAACTCACCGCGGGCCAGCAGCTCGAGCCCCTCGGCCGCCAGGCGGTCACCGTGTGCGGCCCAGCCGTGCCGGTGGAACGCCCAGCTGAACAGCCAGGCGATCACCGGCCACTGCGGCCCGCGCCAGTACTGCCGGGCACGGAAGTCCGGTGACCCCGGTGCCGTGCTCGGCGGGAGGGCAACCTGGAAGTCCGGATGGCCGCACCACTCCGGAGACTCGAAGACGTCGAGCAACCGGCGTTCCGCCGCGGGATCTCCCCCGCACAGCAGCGGCGCGAACCCGGCAATCGTGTCGGTCGACAACCACTCCCCCGTGCGCACGTCGCGGTCCCGGGCCAGGCCCGTGTCCGGGTGAACGGACTGCCACACGCCACGGCGGAACCGTTCAGCGAGCGCGCGTTGCTCGTCCACCTCCGCTGCCGGCATGCCGGAGTGCGCCCCGACATCGGCCAGAGCCTCGCAGGCGACGGCAAGTACCGCCGAGAAGAACACGTCCTCGACGGCGAAGCTCGCGCTGGCACGGACCTGCGCGTCGTCATACCGCGCTCGTCGCATCTCCTCGACCAGCCAGAGGTAACGGTCGTACTCCTCGTCGGTCGGACGCTCCCCCGGGTCGAGCACGAAGGCGGTGTCCTTCCGTGCGTACGGCGGCAGGTCCGCGCGCACCTCGATCCGCGCATATGGTCCGTCCCACCGCGGGGAGTTGTCCATGCCGGACTCCCAGCCGTGGTGGATGGTGACCCGCCCGACGCCCTCCGGGTCCCGCGCGGTCGCCAGCCACCGATGCCAGGAGACGAGCCGCGGCCAGGTGCGGTCGAGAAAGGCCGCCTGCCCTGCATCGCCGCCTTGTGCCTCGCTGGCCTCGAGGATCCGCAGGAGGGCGAGGGCGTGGACCGGCGGCTGACAGATGCCGGACGTCTCCGGCATCTCCGGCGCGGCCGCGGCCAGTCGCGAGCACTCCCAGCGCTCCGGCCCCGGGAAGTAGCTGTCGGACTCCGGCGAGAAGACGATGTGCGGAACCATCCCGTTGGTCCACTGCGCCGAGAGGAGGGTGTCGAGCTCCAGCATCGCGCGTTCCACGGCAACCGAGGCCAGCCCCACGGCGATGAACGCCGCGTCCCAGCTCCACATGTGCGGGTAGAGCAGCGGCGCGGCGGTGGTCATCGTTCCCACGTCGTTGCTGCGCAACACATAGGCAGCCCGCGCCGCAACCGCCTCCCTGCGGAGCCGGTTGCGGCCTGGCCTGGCACCTGCCGTGGGAGGCGTCATGGAGCTCCTAGCTAGTTCTGTCTACCGGTCAAACATAAGTCCGGCGACACCTCCCTCGCAACCGCCGAGGACCCAGTACCCCAGGCAGTCAGCCCGTCCCGCCCTGGATCGCAGGACCCACCGGTGGGGTCGGCGGAGGGGTTATCGACGAGCGGGCGCGACGGGCGGCGCCGAGAAGCGCCCGAACGCCGCTGGTGCCGAGCAGGCCCAAGCCGATGACCGCAAGCGCGGTCGAGGCGAGGTTGAGGTCGAGAGGGGCTCGACCCGCATAGGTCTGCACCATCGTCGAGGAGATCAGGCCGAGATAGCCGGCAGCACCCAGGCCGACGGTCCGAAGGCTCCGACGCTCCGAGGACTCGGACGCCAGCAGGAGTAGGGCCAGAGCAGGCAGCACCTGAATGGCATGCAGTGTGAGGGCATGCGGCACCTTGAGAGCGCCGGAGCCGCCGAAGGTATTTCCTCCTTCGGCGATCATCTGTGCCCCGACCACCTGGCTGACCAGCATCAGGACCAGCCCGAGCCGGATCGCCAGTGCCAGCGGGGCGGGCGCGTCGAGCCGGACGAACGCCCAGACGGTGACCACCACAGTCACCAGCGCCACGATGCTGACCAGCATTCCCATCGCGGAGAACACGGCCGAGTCGAAGGTGGTCGTGTCATTGAAGTGAGAGGCGACGCCACGCCACGTCTGCATGGAGATCAGCGCGACCTCGCCCAGGGCGGCGAGACCGAACACACCGACGACCAGCCAACCGACGGTCCGGCGCGGACGCAGGAAACCGGTCAGCCAGGTGACCGTGAGCAACGTGATACCGAACGAGAGCCCGAAGACGACGGGTTTGCGCCACGAGAGCGGTCCCTCCCAGGAGCCCCCGTCGACGAGGTAGACCCCCAGATGGAACACACCGCTCGTCATCAGCAGAACGCCGATCAGGTAGCCGAGGCGCTGGTAGGCCGTAACGGGCACGAACCGTCCGATACGGGCTGACTCCGCGAGTACATCCTTCATGCCGACCTCATTCCCTCGACCCGGCCATCTCGTGGCCGCCGACACCGTGTCAGCGGACTGGCCCGGGGCACGTCATCGACGCTAGGAGCTGGAGGCTTCCGGCGGTATCGGGCTGGCCGCTGCACGAACAGCCGCGGCCACGAGGACGCGATGCGGAAAACCACCGGCCCGGGATGCGGAAAACACACTGGCCGGCCACGCAGCGGTCGTCGGGCCGTTAGGGTCAGCGGTATGGCGCTGCGGATCGTGTTCGCCGACGACAACTTCCTGGTGCGACAGGGCACGGCGGCGCTCCTGGAGACGTCCGCCGCCGTCGAGCTGCTGGAGGCGGTCGAGGACCCACCGTCGCTCATGGCCGCCGTCGAGAGACACCGGCCCGACGCGGTGCTCACCGACATCCGGATGCCACCGTCCTTCACGACCGAGGGCATCGACGCCGCCCGTGCCGTTCGCGCTCGTTACCCGGATACAGGCGTGGTGGTGCTCTCGCAGTACGTGGAGGAGGACTACGCGTTCGACCTGTTGAAGGACGGGGTCGCCGGACTCGGCTACCTGCTCAAGGAGCGGGTCTCGGAGATCGACGAGCTCGTCCGTGCGCTGCACGAGGTAGCGCGCGGAGGGTCGGCTCTCGACCCGAAGATCGTGGAGGGTCTGCTCGTCCGTGGTTCCGCCCAGACGAGCTCACCGCTGCTCGGACTCACCGAACGCGAGGCGGAGGTGTTGCAGCAGATGGCCACCGGCCTGAGCAACGCCGCGATAGCCAAGACCCTGTTCATGAGCGAGAGGGCGGTCGAGAAGCACATCACCGCCGTCTTCCAGAAGCTCGGGCTCAGTGAGGAGGGTGAGGTCAACCGCCGGGTCAGCGCGGTGCTCGCGTTCCTCGAAGCCGGAGGGCCGTTCGGAAAACGCCGGTGAGCAAGAGAAGCGGCCCTCCCCGCCGTTCGTGGGGAGGGCCGTCCTCCTTGACCTCAGTCGGTGACCACCGCCCTGAGCACGTCGACGTTCGAGGCACGGCGAGCCGGTCCGACGGCGGCAATGACACCGGCGAGGGCGGCCGCGACCACGTACAGCCCGAGCTGTGTCGCGGGCACCGCGATCTGGTCGATCCCCTCGTCGGCGAGCGCCCGGGTGAGAGCGACGCCGAGCCCGATCCCCAGACCCGCTCCGAGCAGGGCACCGATGACCGAGATGACCACCGACTCCCACCGCACCATCGCGCGAACCTGACCCCGCGTCATACCGACCGCCCGGAGCAGACCGAGCTCGCGGGTCCGCTCGAACACCGAGAGTGCGAGCGTATTGACGATGCCGAGCAGCGCGATCACGACAGCGAGCAGCAGCAGGACGGTGACGAGGCCGAGCAGCTGGTTGATGAGTGCCGCCATCGCACCCTCGAACTCCGCCTGGTCCATGACCGTCGCGTCCGGCTGGTTCGCGAGCGCTTCAGCGATCCGCTCCTCGACGACCGCGACGTCCTCCCCTTCCTCGACGAGAACGACTGATGTTCCCTCGAGGCGGTCGGGCATGAAGGCCGTGTGCGCCTCGCCGCTGATCACGTAGTCGGCGTTGACGAAACCGCTGCCGTCGATCACACCCTGCACCTCCAGGCGGACGTCGGGGTGGCCGGGGAATGCGGCCGGCACGGAGTCACCGAGCTCCCAGCCGTTGGTCTGCGCGGCGTCTTCGTTGACGAGTATGCCGGTGTCGGTCAGCGAGCCGGCGTCTCCTTCGACCACCCCGAGGTCCATCGCCTGCTCGACTGTGCCGGGGTCGATGGAGTTGAACGGGGCGCGGCTCCCGTTGAACTCCGCCTGGCCGAAGGCAGTCGGTGACACCGTCGCGACCCCGTCCACCTCCCGCACCATTGCGGTGACCTCGGGGCTGTAGCCCGGCGCCTGGCTCGAGGGGGTCAGCACGTACAGGTCGCCGTGGGACGAGCTGGACAGCACGTCGGTGAACGAGACCTTGAGCGAGGCCGCGAACACCGAGACGGTCGAGACCATGGTCAACCCGATGACCAGCGCCATCGCGGTGGACGCCGTTCGCTTGGGATTGCGCATGGCGTTCTGCCGGGCCAGATCGCCTGGCAGACCCCTGCTGCGCAGCGGCCAGCCGATCGCCGCCGCAAGCCTCCGCATGAACAACGGAGCCAGCGTGGTGACGCCGAGGACGGCGGCGACGACTCCCACAGCGAGGAAGATCACCGGCGCCGGGCCGAACAGCGCGAGCAGCAGGCCAGTGACACCGGATCCGATGAGGACGACACCGATGACCAGCCGCAACCGGGAGAACCGCTCTGCCACCGGAGCAGCGTCCCGCAGTGCCTCTACGGGAAGCACCTTGGTGGCGCGACGAGCCGGCGCCACCGCGGCGATGACCGTCATCACCGTGCCGACGACCAGACCGATCGCAACAGTGCTCGCCTGGACCTGGAGCCCGGCCGTGGGCAGCGAGAAGCCGAAGCCGTCCATCAGACCGGTCAGTCCCCTCGCCATTCCGACGCCGAGAACGATCCCGATTGCGGACGCGACGAGCCCGAGCAGCACTGCCTCGGCGAGGATCGTCCGCATGACCTGCCGCCGGGTTGCCCCGATCGCGCGCAGCAACGCCAGCTCGCGGGACCGCTGGGCCACCTGCATCGAGAAGGTGTTCCAGATGATGAACGACCCTACGAAGAGTGCGATCCCGGCGAACACCGTCAGAGCGATGGTCAGGAACCCGAGGCTGTCCTTCGCGGCGTCCGCACGTTCGTCTGCGACCGCCTCACCGGTCAGTGCCTCGAACCCGTTCGGCAGGGCGGCGTCAACACGTTCGGCGAGCTCGCTCTCCGACATACCGTCGGCCGCCTTCGCGACGACTGTGTCGAACGTGCCCGTGTTGCCCAGCAGCCGTTGAGCGGTCTCGCGCTCGAAGTACGCCGTGGTCGACCCACCGAGGTCGTCCTCGTCGCCGTAGCCGACGATGCCGACCAGGGTGAACGTCTGGGCCGGACCCTGGAACAGGACCTTCACCTGCGATCCGAGAGCGAGGCCGCCTTCCTTGGCGGAGGTGGCGTCGACCGCCACCTCGTCGGCAGCCTGCGGTGCGCGTCCGGAGCGCAACGTGACCTCACCGCGCAGGGCGGGATCCTCGCTGAGGTTGGTCCCCAGCGTCGGAGCACCGTTGGGCTGGATCGGCTTGCCGTGCGAGTCGGTGAGCAGGGCATAGCCCTCGACCCGCCCCTCGGCAGCGGCGACACCTTCGATGCCGCGTACCTCGTCGAGGACCGCAGCGGGCACCGCGGGCCGCTCGTCGGCGGCGGCCGCCTGCGCGTTGGCCGCCTCCCCCCTGACGACCGTGTCCATCCCCGAGCTGACGCTTGCGAACAGGTCGTCGAAGGCGCGCTGCATGCTGTTGTTCAGCATCAGCGTGCCCGCGAGAAAGGCCACACCGAGGGCGATCGAGGTGGCGGTGAGGAAGAGCCGGAGCTTGTGCGCCAGCATCCCCTTGATCGTTGCACTCAACATGGTTCAGGCTCCTAGCTTCTTCATGTAGTCGAGGACCTGGTCGGACGTGGGGCTTGCCATCTCGTCGACGATGTCGCCGTCGCTGAGGAAGAGCACCCGGTCGGCGTGGGCGGCGGCCTCCGGGTCGTGGGTGACCATCACGACCGTCTGTCCCATCTCGCGCACCGCGTGCTGGAGGAAGCGCAACAGCTCCTCCCCCGAACGTGAGTCCAGGGCGCCGGTCGGCTCGTCGGCGAAGACGATGTCGGGCTTGGTGGCCAGCGCTCGCGCCGCTGCGACCCGCTGCTGCTGGCCGCCGGAGAGCTCGGACGGCCGGTGGGAGAGCCGGGCGCCCAGGCCCACGGTCTCGACGATCGACTGCACCCATAGCGGATCGGGCTTGCGGCCGGCGATCCGGGACGGCAGGGCGATGTTCTCCGCTGCGGTCAGGGTGGGCAGCAGGTTGAACGCCTGGAAGATGAAGCCGATCCGGTCGCGGCGCAGCAGGGTGAGCTCGCGGTCGTTCATCGTCGTGATCTCGGCTCCGCCGATGTGGATCTTGCCTTCGGTGGGGCGGTCCAGACCGGCGAGGACGTGCAGCAGCGTCGACTTGCCGGAGCCCGACGGCCCCATGATCGCGGTGAACTTGCCCGACTCGATCGTCACAGTGACGTCGTCGAGCGCCAGCACTCGTGCGTCGCCGGTGCCGTAGGCCTTGGTGACGCCTGTCGCCCGGGCCGCTGCTGACGTGGTAGTGGGAGTTGCGAAGGTGGTCATCCTGTTGCTCCTGGTTCGACGGACACCGGCCGCCGTCGACCGGATGACCTCCATTTCAGGGGTCCGCGCCGCCGAACGGCATGGGGTCGCGCGCACATCCGCCGAGGATGACCACCTGCTGGGCGAAGGCCGTCACGGGGCCACCCGCCGCGATGTGTGCGGTCAGCCGCCCAGATCCGGGGCGGCCAATCACATGACGGGCGGCGGGTGCGGGGAGCACACTCGTGCCATGAGCGCCGTCGGCGTCCTCGCCACCCGGGCGCCGCGCCCCGAGGTGGTTCTCGGCTGGGTGGCCGCGGCCGGCACGGTACTGTCGGTCTACGTCGTCGTGGTACTCGGCGGAGGCCTGTTGATCGGCCGCTTGGACTCACCTCACCTGGGACTGTCCGTGCTGGCGACGGCAGTGGTGGCCTCGATCGTCGAGCCGGTCAGGAACCTTGCCGAGCGGCGTGCGGCCCGCAGGTTCAGCCGATCGGACCGTACGCCGTACGAGGTCCTCGCCGAGTTCTCCCACGAGATGACACGGAGCGATTCCGGCGAGCGGGCGCCCGCCGTCATGGCACGCATGCTGGCTTCGGGCACCGGGGTCGCCTGGGCACAGGTCTGGGTGCTCGTCGACGGCCGGTTGACGTTGATGGCGACGTACCCGCCGGACGTCGAGGGGGACCAGAAGCCTCCGCCGCTCTACGGCAGCGACTCCGACGAGGGCATCCGGACGGTGACGGTGTCCCATGCCCGCAGACCGTTGGGTGTGCTGAGGGTGAGGGAGCGAGCCGGCCGTCCCATGACGCCCGTCGAGGACCGGCTGCTCGGTGGCCTGGCCGCCCAGGCAGGCATGGTGCTGCAGAGCGCGCAGCTGCGGGCGGAGCTTGCGGTTCGGTTGGAGGAGCTCACCGCGCGCGAGCTGGAGCTGCGCCACATCCGGGACGAGCTGGTCACGACGCAGGACCTCGAACGTCGACGTCTCGAGCGCGACATCCACGATGGTGCCCAGCAACAGCTCGTGGCGTTGGCGATCAACCTCAAGGTCGCCAAGGCACTGATCGTCACCGATCCGGTCCGCACGACGGACGTCTTGCGTGAGCAGCGGCACGCCGTCACCGATGCGGTCCGGACGCTCCGGATCATCTCCGGCGGAGCAGCCCCCGAGACCTTGACCCAACGCGGCTTCGCGCCCGCTCTCGTGGTCGCGACAGCTGCGAACCCGGTCCCGGTGCGGGTCACGGTGCCTGAGATGAGTCGGCTCGATCCCGACGTCGAGGCGACGCTCTACTTCTGCGCCCTCGAGGCGGTCCAGAACGCCACGAAGCACGCGGATGCGTCCAGAATCGACGTCCGCCTCCGCGAGGAGGCCGGACGGCTCGTGCTCACCGTCGACGACGACGGAATCGGCATCGACCCCGGCGCGGGAAACGTAGGGCAGGGACGCGGACTGGCCAACATGCGTGAGCGGGTGGCCTCGGTTGGTGGCGACGTCCAGGTACGCCGCTCCGCAGGCGGTACCACGGTGGTGGCGGACATTCCCGCGGCAGCCCCTGCTCCGGTGGAAGCGACCTGACATGCGGGTGCGTCTGGCCTGGTCGTTGTTCGCCCTGACCGTGCTTGTTGCGGCGGTCCACGTGGCGCTGCTCGTGGCGTCGCGACGGCCGGTGTTCGGCACGGATGTCGTCGCCGATGGTTTCCCGCTGGTGACGGTGGGGGCGATCGCCGGTGCCTTCGTCGGGGCCGTGATCGTGGCGCGCTACCCCGCTCACCCGATCGGCTGGCTCTTCGTCGTCGGCCAGCTGCTCAGCGAGCTCGGGCTCGCCCTGCGTGCCTACGGATACAGCGCACTGTCGGGTGAGCTCGGCTCCGCACCCGGCGGCCACCTGGCGATCTGGTTCTCGCTCCAGACCGGCGGACTGTTCGTGATCGCCTTGCTCGCGGTCCTGTTCCTGCTGGCTCCGGACGGCCGCCTCGCCTCCCGGCGGTGGGCGTGGGCGCTCGCTGCACCGGTGATCGGGCTGCTGGTGAGCACCGCGGCGGTCGGCACCGTCATGCCCGACCAGCTCGACCGTCACGCAGAGCTTGTCGGACGAGAGCCGGGGCCGGTCCTGGTCGCCGTCCTGTCGTCGGCGTCCCTGTTGATCGGCGTCGGGGTCCTGGCGGCGGCCGTCTCGCTGTTGCTACGGCTGCGGCGTGCCCACGGCGACGAGCGGACGCAGCTGCGATGGATGACCGTCGCGGCGGTCGTTCTGGCCGCCGGTGTGGTCGGCAACGTCATCCTCGTCGCCGGCAGCGCCCCGGAATGGATCCTTCCGCTGCCGGTGATGGTCGCCTACGTGTGCGTTCCGCTGTTCACCGGTATCGCGATCCTTCGCTACCGGCTCTACCACATCGACATCTTCATCAACCGGGCAATCACTCTTGCGGCGTTGTCGGGCTTCGTCACTGTGGGGTACATCGCGCTGGTCGTCCTCATCGGTGAGCTCTTCCCACTCACCCGGGGACTCTTCTGGCCGTCCCTGCTCGCCACGGCTCTGGTCGCCCTCGCGTTCCAGCCGGTACGCAAGAAAGCCGAACGGCTGGCTGACAGGCTCGTGTACGGCGCCCGCGCCGCTCCCTACGTGGAGCTCGCGGAGTTCAGCAAACGACTCCAGGAGTCGCCCGACACCGACGAGCTGCTGCGCCGTGTCGCGGAATCGGTGGCCCGCGCAGTGGGCGCTCGCGGGGTCAGCATCCGGGTCGACGTACCTGGCCGGGCGTCGAGCGAGGTCAGCTGGCCGGACGGCCGCAGTGCTGGCTCCGGACCGGCGGCGCTGCTTCCGGTCATCGACGGAGAGGGCCGGCTCGGCAGTCTCTCGCTGACCCTGCCCGCCGGCGCCGGGCTACGACCCGACGAGCAACGACTTGTCGACGACTTCGTCCTCCAGCTGGGGCGGGCGCTGCGGAACATCCGGCTCGAGTCGGCACTGATCGACCGGGTCAGCCAGCTGCGTCGCAGCACCGACGAGCTCGCCGCCTCGGCTCGCCGGCTCGACCAGGCCCAGATCGCGGCACGGCAACGGTTCGAGGCCAACCTGGCGCGCACGGTCCTCCCCCACCTGCAACGGGTCGGAGAGGGCCTCGACGGACTGATCAACGACCCACGAGCACAACCAGCCTCCTCGCCGGACCAGACCGGTCGACACGTCGACGAGCTGACCGTGCACACCCAGACCGCCCTGGAATCGCTGCGGTCCCTGACCCGTGGCGTCTTCCCGACGCAGCTCGCGCGTCGTGGGCTGGCGCCCGCACTGGCCGGCTACCTCGAACGATCAGGGCGCGGCAGCCTGGCCGCTGACCCGTCGACGGACCGTCGGTTCGACCCCCGTGTGGAGAGCACCGCCTACTTCTGCGCCGTGGAGCTCATCGGCGAGATCGGCGGCCCGGCGAACGTGCGCCTTTCCGTGCGCAACGACGTACTGGCGCTGGAGATCCACGGACCGGCCGGCCCCATCGGACCCCCGAGCACCGACCACCTGCAGGACCGTGCCGCGGCTCTGTCCGGGACGCTCGAGAGCACTGTCCGGGACCGACGCGTTCGTCTGGAGCTGTTGCTTCCGCTGTCGTCACCGGGCGGCGTCCCAGATGTCGTGGAGGCGGCCGGCGTCGAAGTCGGACTTGGGGACGTAGGCCGCAGCACCGCACCGTAGTGGGTCATCCCCAAGCTCGCTGAGCTCGTAGGTGGACAGAAGCACCACGACCGGAGCACCGTCCAGGGCGCGAAGCCGGCGGGTGGCCTCCATGCCGTCCGCGCCCGGCAGGTTCACGTCCATCAGGACCAGGTCGGGCCGGTTCTCCCGCGTCGCGGCCAACGAGGCCTCGCCGTCCACCGCCTCCCCGACCAGCACGAACCCGTCCGTCGCGTCGACGACGGCCGCGGCCGCTCGCCGGAAAAGCGCCTGGTCGTCGACGATCAGCACCCGCACGTTCGGCACCATCCACCTCCTCCACCCATCCTGGAGGAACCCGGCATAGCGGACGAGGGTGTTTCCCGCATGTCGCATCGGGGGTTGACCGCCGCCGACGTGCGGCCGCCGACCGTTCGACGAGCGGCCAGCCCGGTGCTTTCCGGGCTCGTAAATCCATAGCGTCGTGGGTGCGCCTGACCGACCGGGCCGACTACCTCTGGAGCAACCATGACGACGGCAACTACCGCCCACACCGGACGGCGTGTCACTCGGGACGACGGGGAACGCACCGCCCCGCGCCACGACCTGGCCCACCGGGTCTTCGCGATCACAACCGCGATCGGGCTTATCCACGCACTCGACGACGCGGTCCTCAACCGGCAACCCGGCGTCCCCGTGACGCAGCACCTGCCGGCCCTGCTGGTGGTGACCGCGCTCGCCGTGACCGGCGTCCTGCTGTTCGGTCGGCTCCGCACCGGCCTCCGAGCGGCCATGGCCCTGCTCTTCGGCGGCGCTGCCCTCACGAACGGGGCCCTGCACGTGATGCACATCAGCGTCGACGGCCCGTCGAACAGCGACATCACCGGCGTGCTGGCCGCGGCCGCTGGGGTCGTGATGCTGGTCATGGCGGCCGCACTGCCGTTCCTTCACCGCGGTGAACGGCAGGTGAGCGCGCGGCGGCGGTGGGCGGTGCGTGGAGTGGCCGTCGTGGCCACACCGGTCCTGGTGGTCTACATAGTCATGCCGATCGGCGTCGGCATCGGCCAGACGCACCTCTTCCGTGACCCCATCGGCGCGCCGCCCGGCGACGCCTACGAGACGGTCACGTTCGACTCCACGGACGGCCTCGAGCTCTCCGGCTGGTACTCACCGTCGCGCAACGGTGCCGCGGTGATCCTGGTGAACTCCGCCGGCGGGGACCGGCTGGGCTCCATCCAGCACGCGAGGCTGCTGGCCGATCACGGGTACGGCGTGCTCCTTTACGACGCACGCGGGGCCGGCCGGAGCGAGGGCAGCCCGAACGGCTATGGCTGGGACTGGCGTCACGACGTCGCAGGCGCCATCGACTTCCTCGGCACACGGGGCGATGTCGAGCCCGGACGCATAGGGGCGCTGGGACTGTCGACCGGAGCCGATGTGCTGATCGAGGTGGGGGCCGAGGACAAGCGGCTCAAGGCGATCGTCGCCGACGGTGCGACTGCCAGCTCGTTCAGCGACATCCCACCGGCGGACAGATGGGTGAACGCCTACATGGCACCGGTGACGGCCACAGCCGCCCTGCTCTCCGGCAGCACCCCGCCTCCCAGGCTGGCCGAGCTCGCCGCGCAGGTCTCCCCCACCCCGTTGCTGCTGATCGCGGCCGGGTCGATCCCCATGGAGATCGCGATGAACAGGGTCTACGCCGAAGCGGCCGAAGAGCCGGTGGAGCTGTGGGAGCTGCCCGAGGCCAACCACACCGCCGCGATCCGGGACGAGGCGGCGGCGTACGAGCAGCGCGTGATCGCCCACTTCGACGAGGCGCTGCTCGGCAACTCCTGAGCGACCCCTCTAGACGCGGCACCTGGCCAGCACTCTCGCCCGAGGTCAGATCCGAGGCGGAAGCCCGACGACGAGCTGGTCCAGCTCGTCGTCGGTGTTGTAGTAGTGCACCGAGGCGCGGACCAGGTCCGGCAGGCCGCGGTCCGGCAGGTCGAGGCGGGCGTAGTCGACGAGCGACACACTGACGTTGACGCCCCTGTCGGCCAGATGCTGCTGCACCTGCTGGGCAGGGACGCCGTCGAGGGTGAAGGTGACGATGCCGCAGCGGCGCTCACCCTGGTCGTGCACCTGCACACCCGGCGTGCCCACCAGTCGCTCGCGTAGCCGATCGGCGAGCCCGGTGACGCGGGCCTCGAGCGCATCCAGTCCCCAGGACAGGGCGTAGTCCGCGGCGACGCCGAGCCCGATCTTCGTCGCGTAGTTGGTCTCCCAGTTCTCGAAGCGACGCGCGTCGGGGCGCATCTGGTACTGGTCCGGGGCGGTCCAGGTCGCCGCGTGCAGGTCCAGGAAGGGCGGCTCGACCTGGTCCAGCACGTCGCGACGGACGTAGAGGAAGCCAGTGCCGCGCGGACCGCGCAGGAACTTGCGCCCGGTCGCCGAGAGAAAGTCGCACCCTAGGCGCTCGACGTCGACGGGCAGCTGGCCGACGGACTGGCAGGCGTCGAGCAGGAAGAGCACACCGGCCTCTCTGGTGGCGGCTCCGATCTCCTCGGCGGGGTTGACCAGACCGCCCTGCGTCGGCACGTGCGTGATCGCGACCAGTCGCACGGGGCCTTTACCGTCGTTCAGCCGCTGGCGCAGGTCCTCGACGGAAACCTGTCCGGACTCGTCGTTGTCGACGACCTCGACGACGGCGCCGGTTCGCCGCGCGACCTGGAGGAAGGCGATCACGTTGCTGGCGTACTCGGCTCGGGCGGTCAGGATCCGGTCCCCCGGGCCGAACGTCAGCCCGTAGAAGGCCATGTCCCATGCCCGCGTGGCGTTCTCGACGACCGCGACCTCGTCCGCTTCGCAGCCGATCAGCCGGGCGATGGCGCCGTACGTGTGCTCGACCTGGTCGTGCGCGACCGCCGCGGCCTCATAGCCACCCATCTCCGACTCGAGGCGGAGGTGCGCGATGACGGCGTCGCTCACCGATGTCGGCATCAGCGCCGCACCCGCGTTGTTCAGATGAGCGACCTTGGCGGCACCCGGCGTGTCGCGGCGTGCCCGGTCGACGTCGAACGGGGTGATGGTGGTGTCCAGCGCCATGGCAGTTCCCTCAGTCGTATGGGCGGGCGGTCGTGGTACCGCCATCAGTCTGCTCCTCTGTCATGATGCGGGTATGCCTCTCGTCGATCTCAGCCACTACATCGAACACGAGATGGTGACCTATCCGGGCCTTCCCGGCCCCCACATCGGCGAGTACCTGAGCTTTGATACGTCACACGAGCACTACGCCGCCGGCACCGAATTCGCCATCGGCCGCATCGAGATGATCGCCAACACCGGCACCTACCTCGACACACCCGCCCATCGGTACCGGGATGGATACGACCTCACCGGCCTGTCCCTGCAGAGCTGCGCGGACCTTCCGGCCGTCGTCGTCGACGCCGCTGGACCGATCGGTCCCTCCGCCTTCTCCGGGCTCGTGGTGGGCGGCAGCGCCGTACTCCTCCGAACCGGGTGGGACCGGCACTGGGGCAGCGAGCACTACGGGGACCCGGCGCATCCCCACCTCACCGAGGACGGCGCCCTGGCTCTGATCGACCGGGATGCCGTGCTGGTGGGCATCGACTCGGTGAACATCGACGGGACCAGCACCGGTGAACGTCCGGCCCACAGCCTCCTGCTCGCCGCCGGGATCCCCGTCGTCGAACACCTGACGCGCCTGTCGGAGCTGCCGCTCACGGGTGCGCGCTTCACCGCGGTTCCCCCGAAGGTACGCGGCCTGGCGACGTTCCCCGTCCGAGCCTTCGCGAGCATCCCCTGACCTGACACGACAGACAACACACGACCACCCGGCCGCATTGGCCGGGTGGTCGTGTCCTTGGGTTCGTGATCCCGGATCTGCGTTCCCGGGATCAGGTGATGCGCCCTAGCGTCGGCTGATCGTGACTCCGGTCAGCTCACCGCCTCGGGACGACTCGACCGTCAGCGTGTCGCCGGCCACCGACGTTGCGCCGCCTCGGACCCGAATGCCCCAGTCGCCGACCGTGGCCGGTGCGATGGGTGCGGACACCGGAGAGGTGCCGAGCAGCGTCCTGGTGCCATTTGTCTTCTGCAGGTAGACGGAGACCTGGTTGACCGTGCTGATGCTGGCCGTGCCGCTGATCCGCCACTCCCGCTTGTCCGCCCTGTACTGCGCCGAGTCGACAGTGAGCACATCGACCTTCGGAGTCACGGTGACACTGTCGGTCGCGGTCGCCCCCGGCGTGATGCCGTCAGCGCTGGCGCCGGTGACCGTGAGGTTGAACACCAGCGGCTGGGTCACGTCCGGCATCTTGAACGTGAACGACTTGGCCGCGGGGTCCGCGATCGTGACGGCTCCGGATGCTTCGCTCCACATGAGAGAGGCGTTGTTCGGATTGTCGACGGCGGAGATCGTCACCGACTCGCCCACCATGGCGCTCTCCAGGGACGTGATGGCGTCCGCGACCGGGTCGGTCGACGGCGGCGGCGGCTCCTCCGTCACCGGCGGCTCGGCGTTCGGGTCCACCACGGTGACTGCCAGCGGCGCACTGGTAACGGTTCCGCCGGCGGCGTCCGTGACGGTCAGCGTGAACGTAAGCTCACCTGGCGTGCTCGGTGCGGTGAAGCTGGCCATAGCCTTGTCGGCGTCGGTCAGCGCGACCGTCTCGCCCGCCGTCTGGGCCCAGGCGTAGGTCGAGGCGTTCTGCGACGAGCTGCCGTCCAGAGTGACCGCTCCCCCCATGTCGACCTGGCTCGAGCTGGCAACCGCGACGGCCGTCGTCGGTAGTGGTGCGGCAGCGGCGCCGCCCGACATGGTGACGGGAGCCATGTCTGCACCACCGCCAGTTGAGGTGACCTTCACGTTCACCGGCGCAGCCTGCAGGCTCACCTGGGCAGTTCCGCCGGCGCCCACGGTGACCGCGGTTCCGTCAGTACCGGTGAGACCATCCAGGGTCAACACCGGCGGCTCGGTCGTGTCGGTGGAGCTGGCCGTGACGGTGAGCAGGTCGGTTCCGGTGTCATAGACCGCGCCCGAGACGACCACCTCGTCGGTGACCGTGATGGTCTTCGAGGCCGCCGGGACGTCGCTCTCGTTCGTGACCTTGACCGTGGTCGGGGTGTCCGTCCCGGTCAACGGGATCCTTGCGGAGTACCTTCCCGCCTCACTCTGCAAGGTGGTCTTCTCGAACCCGGTGCCTTCCACAGTGATCACGTCACCGGCGTCGGTGCCCGCGAAGACGTCGAGGAACTTGCCCGCGGCCGAGTCGTTGAGGATCGCCTTGCCGGCGTTGACGCCGGAGTTCGTGGAGACCTTGCCCATGAGGCCGAAGACGTCCGTCTCACCGATCACCGTAGCGGTGCCGTCAGCGTTGAGCAGCTCCACCTTGAAGTAGTTGGTGCCGAGCGGGCTGCCCGTCACCCGGGTTTCCTCGGCGGGGTCACCGATGTACTTGTTGCCGTTGGCATCGGTGATGATGCCGCCCTCACGGACGAGGAACGGGTTGATCCGCGACTTCATCGCCAGCGCGAAGTTGCCGGGCGCGGGGGTGATGTCCTCGACGTAGCGGAAACCGTCGGCTTCGGCCTCGGAGACGTTGAAGGTGTCCACGCCGTAGGGGTGGGTCACCTTGTAGGTGCCGGCACCGGGAAGATCGAGGTCGAAGCGGACGCGACCGAAGACCACCTGGTCGCCTTCCTGGACGGCCTCGTTGGCAAAGGTCGCCTCGAGCGCCGCGACATAGCCGAGGCCACCACTGGGGACATCGACCACTGCGCCGACCTGGTGGTAGAAGGACTCCATCGGCCAGTTGCCGGGGAAGCTGATCGGCTCCAGCCCGTTCGGCATCTCTTCCATCAGGAAGGCCGGGTCACAGTAGGGATTCGTGGTGTCGAGGCACTGCTCGAGCCGCAGCCCGTTGCTGTCCTCGTACCAGACCGGGAACCCGTGCTCGGGGCTGACCGGCCCGACCGCCTTCAGGGTCTGCGGGTTCGGTGTGGTCACATCCGCCGTGGCGACGGTTGCCCCGGCCGCGACAAGCCCGATCGTGGTGAGGACCGCCGCGGTCGCTCGCGTGTGTTTCGTCATGGAGTGGAGCAGCCCGCTGGCGAGGCCCCTGCGATGCGTGTTCCGCTGCGGTGCGTGTACGCCCGGCGGGTGGGAGCGGTGGGTCATGATTCGACTCTCCTGTTGGTCCGATCGCGGAGGTCCGCGAGGCTGGCGGGTGCTTCCGCCACTTCATCGACTGGACCAACTCTGCGGATCGTTCTTGGGAATAAATCGGGCTGGACAATCGACGCCCTAGATCCCGTCAGGAGCGGACTCAGTCGCAACGGCACCCTGCGCTCGAGATTTCGGTGCCGTTGCGACTGACTGGCGAGCCCGGCAGAACAAGCTCCTGCTTGCCGGGTGGCGTCGCCGGTGGTGCCCCTTCGGTTCATCCAGGGTGGCGCGACCTCAGATTCTCGGCCGAGACGTGATGCCGAACGCCAGCGCTGGCCTACTCGACGACGGGTGTCCCGCCGATCGAAGTTGCGGAGTCCCGCTGACACGATGAAGACGGCGAACTGGTTCCTGACCAGCCAGTCACGGCTCATGCTCAGCCGGGCGGCGACTCGGGTACGCCGCACAGACGACTGAACGCCGGATGAGTGCGAGGGTCAGGTCCTTGTAGCGCAGGCGCATGTACAGGTGACGCAGGCCGGCCGCCCACGGTGCCGGGTCTTCCACACAGCGGATGCGGGCGACCTCCTCCGGATCGTCGACGACCTCGAGAACCCCATGGGCGATGACGCTCCATCCCTGGCGGAGGTCATGGTCGATGCGGTCGATCTCGAAGGCCCCTTCCACGCCTGGACCAAGTATCGCCAGCTCGCTGTAGGGAGCCGTGCGCCACACGATCGCATCGTCGACGATCGAGTAGTTGACCGGAATGATCCGGGTGCCGAGCCGGGTGTGGACCGCGACGCGGCCGACGACCTCGGTGTGTACAGCAGCTCCACGCACTCCTGGTAGCTGAGCTCGAAGATGGGTTGAGTCATGGTGGCCCAAGTCGACAGAGGAAGGCTCACCTGCCTCGCGCCGGATGCCGCACGACGAGTCCAGGCAGCGGCGACGACCGCTCCCCGAGGCGCGCGACCGCGCCCGGCCGAGCAGATCGCGGCTTGCTCGCCGTGAACAACCAGGCGTCGAAAAGCGGGTCCAGGTTCCGGCCCGAGATGCGTTCGGCGAGTCGGATGAAGCCGGCGGTCGCGACGTTGCCGCCCGCCCGGGACCGGTGCCAGCGGCGCAGTATCTGGAAGAAGTCGTCGTCACCGACCCGCTGCCGCAGCCGGTGCAAGGTCATCGCGCCGCGCATGTAGATCGGGAAGTCGAAGAGTGCGTCCGGCCCCGGATCGCCGATCTCGAGATGCCAGAACGGGTCTCGCGGTGGGATGGACGAGAGGTTCCGAAACTGCCGCTGGGCGGTGATGATGCCCTCCCGTTCCTGCCACAACCACTCGGCGTACGTCGCGAAGCCCTCGTTCAGCCAGATGTGCTTCCACCGCCGCACGGCAAGGCTGTCGCCGAACCACTGGTGCGCGAGCTCGTGCACGACCACTAGGTCGGCATCTCGCTGGTTGCCGAAGAACAAGGATCCGTAGACGGGTCGGGTCTGGTTCTCCAGGGCGAAGGGCAGCGGACGGTCGTCCACGATGCCTCCGGCTACCGTGAACGGGTACGGACCGAACCGACGCGCGAGGAAGGAGAGGATCTCGCCCTGCCGGGCGAAGGACGCGGTCGCGACCTCCCCCCGCGGTGGTGGTGCCTGCGCGACGGTTCCGACCTCCCACTCGGCTGGCCTGTTCGGGCTGCCCTTCGGCGGATCTTCTACGGTCCAACCATCCATCGGGGTGCCGTCGTCCTCGAACGACGTGCTGCCCCGTCCCGTCGACACCTCGATGTCGTCGACGAACAGGCCGTAGTTCTCGATGAAGAAGTCGGTGAGGTAGCTGATCGAGACTTCGACCCGGCGGCCGGCGTACCGGGAGAGGTCCACCGTCCACTGCTCGTAACCCTTGCTCCGACCGCTGGCCGCCCACCAGCGACCGGTGGAGCCGCGGGTGGCACAGCGCCGCTCACCGACCGTCAGGTAGTGCCGGAGGAACGGGTGGAGCAACACGAGATCCGCACACGCGAAGCCAGTGCGGCGGGTGGTGTGGCCGTTCTGGTCGCGCAGCGTCGTCCAGTCGTTCGTGCCGGCCGGACGCGCCTCCACCAGCATGAAGTCGAAGCCGCGCTCCGTGTCGCGCTTGACCCAGAAGGACAGCTGCGCGCCTTCGGCGGGGACGGCGATGGTCCGGACGAGCCGCTTGTACGCCGAATTGCCCTGCCCCGCGATGGCGAACCGCTGGCCCGTGCGCGGTCGGGCCACCGGAGCGAACAGGTCCGGGTCGATCGCGTCCCAGAACCGGATGCCGTTCTCACGGTAGGAGCGCAGTCGGAACTCTCCGACGTTGGCGGTGGCGAGGTACGACGCCATTGGGGCGCGCGCCTTCCACACCCAGGTCGTCGTCGTGTCGTGCACCCGCCGTTGCTGGAGCACGCCGTTCGCAACCGCCTCCAGACCGTTCGGGACCGTGATCCGGAACGTGTAGGCGGCCTTGTCGATCGGGTGGTCGTTGACGGGGAACCACGTGGCAGCGACGTGCGGCTGACCGATGACCAGCGCACCGTCGTCGGTGTGGATGAAACCGGAGTCGCCGAGCTGGGGATCGCTGATCGTCTGCGGGACCCCGGCGTAGCGGACCACCGCGCGGAACCGCGTGCCCTTCCTGATCGCGCGCCCGGCCGGGTTCACGCGCAGCTCGCCGCGACTGCGGCTCCACGTCGCCGTCCGCCCGTTCACGCGGACCGAACGGACCCGCAGCCCGTCGAGGTCGAGGTTGAACCGGGTGAGACGGGCCCGGGCGCGCGCGGTGATCACGGCAGTGCCGGCGAGCCGGTCCGAAGCCGGCCGGTACTGCAGGTTCAGCCCGTAGTGCCTCACGTTGTAGCCGCGGTTCCCGTCCCGCGGGAAGTACGGATCCCCGATCCCGGCTGAGGGCCCGGGCCGCTGCTGCACCGTGGCGGGAGGTGCGCTCGACGCGACACCGGTCAGCGGGGCGAGGAGCGCGAGAGCAGCCACTCCGATGATCGCGGCCCTTGGCGAGCGGGTGGGTGTCTTCATCGGAGGCCTCCTCTGGCTACCGGAAGAACGACTAGATCAACGCTAAGCAGGGCCGGACGGCGTGCCCATAGACATGATGGGTTCAGGCCGGTGCACAGATGGGCTACTCGAAACCGACGCAACTCGGCGCCATCGCGTCGAACCGGCTGCACTACCGTGAGCCCTATGACCGATGGTCCCGCCCTCCCCGAGACGGGTACGCCGCTGCGAGTCGCCTTCGTCCCGGGCGTGACACCGGGCAAGTGGTCGCGGACCTGGACACAGCGAATGCCCCACGATCCGCTGGAGCTGTTGCCGGTCGAGGAGGAGGACCAGCTCGCGGTGCTCCAGGACGGACGGGCCGACATGAGCTTCGTCCGGCTGCCGGTCGAGCGGGACGGCCTCAACCTGATCCCCCTCTACCGCGAGGTTCCGGTCGTGGTCGTCCCCCTCGACCACCCGGCCACCGTGCTCGACGAGGTCACCTTCGACGACCTCGCCGACGAGCACCTGCTGCAACCGCCGGCCATCACCATGAGGCAGGCGTTCGAGACGATCGCCGCGGGGACCGGCATTGTGATCGTCCCGAAGTCGGTGGCCCGGCTCTACAACCGCAAGGACGTCGTCGCGGTCCCCCTCGCGAGCACGCCGGAGTCGCAGATCGGCCTCGCCTGGCCGACCGACGCCACGGACACCCGGATCGAGACCTTCATCGGGATCGTCCGCGGCCGCACCGAGCGCAGCTCACGCGACGCCGGCGCGGCCGTGCCTCAGAAAGACGCCACGCCGCAGAGGAGCAAGGTCCGTCAGCGGCGGCCGGAACGCCCAGCCGGCTCACGCTCCGGCCGCAGCGGTGCGAGCGGACGACGCCGGGGTCGTTAGCCCGCGTGGCTCACACGTTGAGCCGCAGCCACTCCCCCAACGCCCGCGCGCTGGCAGCCACCACCGACGGCCAGTCGAACGCGGTCTCGTCCGCGCCGTCCGAGACGTGCTTGACCAGCCGGACCGGGACGTCGTAGTGCCGGCACGCGTAGACGACGGCGTAACCCTCCATGTCGACCAGGTCGGCACGTTCTGCGAGCGCATCACGCACGACCGGGTCGGTCACGAAGACGTCGCCGGTGGCGAGCACGGTGTCGTCACCGTCGTCGACGGTGAGCCGCTCCTGAGGGTCGTAGCCGAGCGCGCGGATCGCAGCCGCGTTGATGTCGTGGTTGAGCACGGTGCCCGGCAAGTGGATCCCGTCCAGCTCCTCGCGGAGCGCGCCCGCGGTGCCGATGTTGACCACCGTCAGCCCGTTCCGGTCCATTCGCCCAAGTGCCTGAGCGGTCGCGGTCGCCGCCGCGGTCTTGCCGAGACCGGTGACCACTACCGGTAACCCGGCCGGCACATGTGCTGCTTCGGCGCGGGTGGCGGAGACGATGAGCAGATGTCGAGCCGGCATGCGCGGCAGCCTACGCGGCACCTCTGTTTGAGGCCCTGACCGCTCGGGTAAGTTGCGGGACAGGCCCGGCGTACCCGCGCCGCCACCCGAAGGAGGAGCAATGACGACCACTCCCGACGAGCCGCTGCGCGACGAGGACATGCAGACCAGCGGGGAGGGCGCCCCGATTGAGGCCCCCGGTTCCGACGCGGACGCCACCGACGCGGACGCGACCGACGGCGACTCCACCGACAGCACCGACGGGGATTCGACCGACGCGGACGGCACGGACGCGGACGCGACCGACGGCGACTCCACCGACAGCACCGACGGCGACTCGACCGATGCCGACGGGACGGACGCCTGAGCCCGACGTCTTGGACGCGCTTGCCCTGCTCAGTGGTGACGCCCAGAGCTTCGTCGCGAAGGTCTGGGCGCGCCACATCCATGTCCACCACACGGATCCTGATCGGCTCACCTCCCTGCTCTCGTTGGGCGATGTCGACCTGCTGCTGACCAGCACCGCGCTGCGCGCGCCCGCCCTACGGATCGCGAAGGACGGGACGGTGCTGCCGACCTCGCGGTTCATCCGATCCGCCTCGCTGGCCGGCCAGCCGCTCACCGGGCTCGTGGACGGACGCAAGGTGCTCGACCTGTTCGACGACGGCGCCACCGTGGTCCTGCAGGGGCTGCACCGCTACTGGCCGCCGCTGTCCGACCTGGTCCGTGACCTCGAGCTCGCCCTCGGTCACCCGTGCCAGGCCAACGCCTACCTGACCCCGCCCGGCTCACAGGGGTTCGCGTTGCACAGCGACACCCACGACGTGTTCGTCTTCCAGACCCACGGGTCCAAGCAATGGGAGGTGCACGACGACAGCGGCGCGCGCGACATCCTGCTCGAGCCGGGAGTCAGCATGTACCTCCCGACCGGCACCCCGCACGCCGCGCGCACGCAGGACACCGCGTCCCTGCACGTGACGATCGGCATCAACCAGCTGACCTGGCGGGATCTGCTCGGCCGGGTCACGACCCAGCTGCTGACGGACGAGCGGTACGACGGACGCCTCCCCGCCGGCTATCTGGACGACCCGTCACGGATGGTGGATGAGCTGGGTGCCCACCTGCACTCGCTGGCCGAGCAGGTGATGGAGCAGGACCCGGAGACGCTCACCGACCAGCAGGCCGCCCGGTTCCTCAGCAGCCGGAACCCGGTCCTGCGTGGCGGCCTCGAGGACCGGTTGGCGATGACCGCCCTGGACGACAGCACCGTCCTGGAGCGGCGGGCCGGCACCGCCTGCGTCGTGTCCGAGCACGACGGACGCCTCCGCGTGCTCCTCGGCGACCGGGAGCTGCGGATCCCGCTCTACCTGGCCGCGCCGATTCGATGGATCCGTGACAGCGCCACGTTCCGCCCCGCGGACCTGGCGGACTGGCTCGACCCCGAGAGCCGGCTCGTGCTCAGCAGGCGCCTGGTCCGCGAAGGGCTGCTACGGGTCGTCGGTTGAGTCCTTCCTTCCGCTGCTCGACGGCCAGCGAGGCACGCGGCGAGTCGCAGGCCGGCACCGCGTCGACGGTCCGGTCGTTCCTGCTCGTCGAGGACCCCGGTCCCTGGGGGATCGACGCCGTCAGCGACAACCGGCTACCTGTTGAGGTCAAGACCGAGCTCGCCGCCCGCGCCCGGCGCGCCGGCGTCCGGGTGCTGATGATCCGGCGGCACGGACGTTCAAGTCCGGGCGAGCTGACGGTGTTCGCGGCCTTCGCCGCCGTGCACGAGCCCTGGCTGGAGACCTGCACGGTCGACGACCCGGCCTCCCTGTTGGACCTCGACCTCGACCAGCTCGGCCGGGGCCGGTCCCCCGGCCTGACGGCGCACGACTCACCGCTGTTCCTGGTCTGTACCCACGGCCGGCACGACGTGTGCTGCGCCGAACGAGGCCGGCCGGTGGCCGCCGCGCTGCATGCGCATCTGCCCGAGCAGACCTGGGAGGTCTCGCACATCGGCGGTGACCGGTTCGCAGGGAACCTGCTGGTGCTCCCCGACGGGTTGTACTACGGCCGGGTCGAGCCGGAGACCGCGGTTCCCTTGGCCAAGGGCCACCTGGCTGGCACCCTGGACCTGGCGCATCTGCGGGGCCGGTGCGGCTACCCGTTCCCCGTCCAGGCCGCCGAGATCTTCCTGCGGGAGGAGATCGGGCAGCTGCGCACCGACGCACTGACCCTGGTCTCGCGCGTGCGTTCGGGGACGACCACCATGGCCGTGTTCACCGACGGTGAGCGGAGCTGGCAGGTGGAGGTGTGCAGCGACCCGGAGAGCTGGGAACAGCTGACCTGCCGGTCGGCCCGGCCGAACGGCGCGGATGCGCACTCGCTGGTTTCCATCACCACAGTTCCTGTGGTGTAGGACACACCAGCCGTGGGTAACACCTCTGGGTGACCCGGCGCACACCCGGGAGTCCCAACTTGCATCACGCAACCAGATCAGACAGATTCGTCAGGCTGTTCATGTCCCCAATCGTTGATCGGAGGGGCGCTGTGCCGCAGCGCCGGATCTCGTGGCTACCCAAGTAAGCACAGAACAAAACCCCCGGAACAACCCTCAAGACCCAGGCAACGAGCCGGCGCACCCCGCGCTGGAGAGTCCGGTCGACGACACCCACGACCGCACCTCCCAGAAGCTGGACAAGGTCGTCTTCGGTGTCACCGCCGCCATCGCGGTCGGCTTCCTGCTTTGGGGCTTTCTCAACACGCCGAGCCTCGGCTCCGCATCCGGCACGGCCCTGGACTGGACCGTGCACAACATGGGCTGGCTGTTCGTGCTCGCCGCCTCCGGCTTCGTCGTCTTCGTGATCTGGCTGGCCGCCGGACGGTTCGGCAACATCCCGCTCGGCAACGACGACGAGGAACCCGAGTTCCGGACCGTGTCGTGGATCGCGATGATGTTCAGCGCCGGGATGGGCATCGGCCTGATGTTCTACGGAGTCACCGAGCCGCTGTCCCACTTCATGGCTCCGCCTCCCGGCACCGGTGAGGTGGGCGACCCCCAGGCCGTGCAGAACGCGATGGCCACCACGCTGTTCCACTGGACGCTTCACCCGTGGGCGATCTACGCGGTGGTCGGCATCGCGATCGCCTACGGCGTGTTCCGCAAGGGCCGCTCCCAGCTGATCAGCTCCGCGTTCGCGCCGCTGATCGGCGAGAAGCGCGCCAGCGGCGCGGCCGGCCGGGTGATCGACATCCTGGCGATCTTCGCCACCCTGTTCGGCTCCGCGGCGTCGCTGGGCCTGGGTGCGCTGCAGATCGGCAGCGGGCTGGAGATCGTCTCCGGCATCGGCACGATCGGCAACGGCATCCTCGTCGGCGTGATCGTCGTCCTCACCATCGCGTTCATCTTCTCCGCCGTGTCCGGCGTCGCCAAGGGCATCCAGTGGCTGTCCAACATCAACATGGTGCTCGCGCTGTCGCTCGCCGTGTTCGTGTTCGTGGCCGGCCCGACCGTGTTCATCCTCGACCTCATCCCGACGTCGGTCGGCAGCTACTTCCAGGACCTGGCGATGATGTCGGCACGGACCGAGGCCTCCGGCGGCGACGCGATGGCGGAGTGGCTGTCCGGGTGGACGGTCTTCTACTGGGCCTGGTGGCTGTCGTGGACTCCGTTCGTCGGCATGTTCATCGCCCGGATCTCGCGGGGGCGGACCATCCGCCAGTTCGTCACCGGCGTGCTGCTCGTGCCGAGCCTGGTCAGCCTGGTCTGGTTCGCGATCTTCGGAGGTGCCGCGATCAACCTCCAGCAGAACGGCGCCGACCTGGCCGGAGCAGGTTCCGTCGAGGCCCAGCTGTTCAACATGCTCGGTGAGCTCCCGATCGCCACGGTCACCAGCGTCCTGGTGATGGTGCTGGTCGCGATCTTCTTCGTCTCCGGCGCCGACGCCGCCTCGATCGTGATGGGGTCCCTCTCCGAGCGCGGTTCACTGGAGCCGAGCCGGCCCACCGTGATCTTCTGGGGCTGCGCCACCGGTGGTGTCGCCGCGGTGATGCTGCTGGTCGGTGGGGACTCCGCCCTGTCCGGCCTGCAGAACATCACGATCGTGGCCGCACTGCCGTTCGCGATCGTGATGATCGGCCTCGCGGTGGCGCTGGTCAAGGACCTGCGCCAGGACCCGATGATCGTGCGCAGGCGCTACGCGCGCGACGCGGTGGAGCAGGCCGTGGTCACCGGTGTCACCCGGCACGGTGACGACTTCGCGCTGGCCGTGCAGCCCTCGGACGAGTCGGTGCTGACCGGTGGCGACGACCACCCGAGCAAGCCCGCGGACATCGCGCGCTGACCGCTCGACCAAGGCAGACAGGCCCCGCCTCCGGGCGGGGTCTGTCTCTGTCCACGGGTTCACCAGCCGGCGGGCAGCGGTCTTCCCTCGTGGAACCCGGCCGCCGACTGCACACCGATCACCGCCCGCTCACGCAGCTCCTCGAGCGAACGGGCACCCGCGTAGGTGCAGGAGGAGCGCACGCCGGCACAGATCTGGTCGATGAGGTCCTCGACCCCCGGTCGGTCCGGGTCGAGGTACATCCGGCTCGAGGAGATGCCCTCCTCGTAGAGTCCCTTGCGGGCCCGGTCGAACGCGGTCTCGGTGCTGGTCCGGTTGGCGACCGCACGCGCCGACGCCATCCCGAAGCTCTCCTTGTAGGCGCGGCCGTTGGCGTCGACGTGCAGGTCACCGGGTGACTCGTAGGTGCCGGCGAACCACGAGCCGATCATCACCGCAGAGGCGCCCGCCGCCAGGGCGAGAGCGACATCGCGCGGGTGGCGCACTCCCCCGTCCGCCCACACGTGCTTGCCGAGCTCGCGGGCGGCCGTGGCGCACTCGAGCACCGCGGACAGCTGCGGGCGGCCGACCCCGGTCATCATCCGGGTGGTGCACATCGCGCCCGGCCCCACGCCGACCTTGATGATGTCGGCGCCGGCCTCCACGAGGTCGCGGACGCCGTCGGCCGAGACCACGTTGCCGGCCGCGACCGGGACCGAGGGGTCCCGCGAACGGACCGCCGCGAGCGCGTCCAGCATGCGGCCCTGGTGTCCGTGGGCGGTGTCGACCACGAGGCAGTCCACATCGGTCTCCAGCAGCGCCTTCGCCTTCGCGGCGACGTCACCGTTCACCCCGACCGCGGCCGCGATCCGCAACCGGTTCCGGTCATCGACCGCGGGGGTGTAGAGCGTCGAGCGGAGGGCTGCGGTCCGGGTGAGCACCCCGACCAGCCGACCGGACTCGTCGACCACCGGAGCCAATCGGCGCCGCGCCTCATCGAGTGCGTCGAACGCGGCGCGCGGCTCGACCGTCGCCGGAAGCGTCACCAGGTGGGTGCTCATCACCTGGTGCACCTGGCTGAACCGGTCCACGCCGAGGCAGTCGTCCTCGGTGACCACGCCGACCGGCCGGCCGTCCTCTACGACGATCGCGGCGCCGTGCGCGCGCTTGGGCAGCAGCGCGAGCGCGGCACCCACGGTCTGGTGCGGGTCGAGCGTGATCGCGGTGTCGAACACGAGGTGCCGCGACTTCACCCAGGACACCACGTCCTCGACCACCGGCAGCGGGATGTCCTGCGGGATCACCGAGATCCCACCGCGACGGGCCACCGTCTCGGCCATCCGTCGGCCGGAGATCGCGGTCATGTTCGAGACGACCAGCGGGATCGTGGTGCCGGTGCCGTCGCTGGTGGACAGGTCAACGTCGTAGCGGGAGGCGACATCGGAGTGTCGCGGGACCATGAAGACGTCGTCGTACGTCAAGTCGTGGGAGGGAGGGGTCTCGTTGAGGAAGCGCACGAGACCAAGAGTTTACAGGGTTCGCAGGGTGCGACCCCAGGGTTGTTCGCGCCACCCCTGGGAATGCCAGGACTAGTCAGAACGGGTCTTGTCGTCGTCTCGTCGGGCAGCAAGGCTTCAAGGGCTGCCGGGGGGTTGGCGCAAGCGCAGCCGGCCGGGGTCCACGATCCCGGCCGCTGTGCCTCCGGCGGTCAGAACAGGTCGTCCCTGCCGAACATCGTCGCGGTCTCCCGCGCCGTCGGCGTACCGGCATCCGGGTCCGCCCCCGCTCCGAGAAGCACCGAGACCACGTCGGGCTCGTCCTTGAACACGGCGCCGGCGAGCGGGGTCTGTCCCCGGTCGTTCGCCCGGTTCACGTCGGCGGCGTGCTCGGCCAGCATCCGCACCGTGTCGGCGTGGCCGTGGTAGGCGGCCAGCATCAGCAGCGTGTTCCCGTCGGCGTCGGTGAGGTCGACCGGCACCCCGGCGTCCACGTACGCCGCGAGCTGGTCCCGTTCGCCGGCCCGCGCGAGGTCGAACATCTGGTGCGCCAGCTCGACGAGCCGCTCGTCGGGACCATCGGTTTCATCGGCCATGCCGGCGATTCTGTCAGCCGCCTGCCCGACGGCCGCCCGTAGGCTGGCGGGCATGTCCCTCGACCAAGTTTCGCCGGGCCGGCCGGCCGCGATCGCCGACGCCCTCAGCGAGAGGTTCGCCCGCGAGTACGGCGTACCGTCGCTCGGCGTCTTCCGGGCACCGGGCCGGGTCAACCTGATCGGGGAGCACCTCGACTACAACGACGGGTTGTGCCTGCCGATCGCCTTGCCGCACGCGACGTACGCCGCCCTGGCCGCCCGCGACGACGATGAGGTGCGGGTGACCAGCCTGCAGCAGGACCAGCCCTGGTCCGGCCAGCTCGAGGCCCTCGGCCCGGGCGACGTGGACGGCTGGGCGGCCTACGTCGCCGGGGTGGTGTGGGCGCTGCGGCAGCTCGGCTGGGACCTGCCCGGTCTCGACATCATGGTCGACAGCAGGGTGCCGGTCGGTTCGGGTCTGTCGAGCTCGGCGGCCTTGGAGTGCTCGGTCGCGCTCGGTCTGTGTGCGGTCGCCGGCACGGACGCCGACGACGAGGTGCGCCGCGCCCTGGTCACCGCGTGCATGCGCGCCGAGACCGAGGTCGCCGGCGCACCCACCGGCGGGATGGACCAGACTGTGTCCCTGTTCGCGCAACCCCAGCACGCGCTTCTCCTCGACTGCCGCGACGGGAGCACCCGGCAGGTTCCGTGGGACCCGAGCGCGGCGGAGCTCGAGCTGCTCGTCGTCGACACCCGGTCCTCGCACACGCTGAGCGACGGCGGCTACGAGTCGCGTCGCCGGGACTGCGAGAGCGCCGCGGACTCGCTCGGTGTCGCGTCGCTGCGTGAGGTCGACGACGCCGACGCAGCCCTGTCGGCGTTGCCCGACGAGCGGGTACGCCGCCGGGCCCGGCACGTGTTCTCGGAGATGGGGAGGGTGCGTGAGTCCGTCGACCAGATCGGGGACGCGGACTTTGCCGGACTGGGCCGCACGTTCTGCGCCTCGCACGCCTCGATGCGCGACGACTTCGAGATCTCCACGCCGGAGCTGGACGCGGTCGTGGACACCGCTGTCGAGCACGGTGCCCTCGGCGCCCGGATGACGGGCGGCGGGTTCGGTGGTTCCGCGATCGCGCTCGTCCCGCGCGCGCAGGGCGAAGCGGTCCGCGCCGCGATCGGCGCGGAGTTCGACCGGCGGGGCTGGCCCTCCCCCGGTTTCCTGTCCGCGGAACCGAGCGCGGGTGCCAACCGGACGGCCTGAGCCGGGCGAACCGTCAGGTGGAGGAGACTCCGCCGATCCGGCTCTCCCTGAACGCGTCGACGAACAGGCTGTGGTCCTTGCGCGCGCGGGCACCGTAGTCGATCCCGAAGTCCACGATGTCGGCAACGAACTCCTCGCGCCGTCCCTCGACGACCCCGGCGATGGCGTGCTCGGTCTGGAAGTCGACCAGGTCCTGCTCGCTGTCCTCGTCGGAGGCACAGTGGACCTTCGCGGTGGCCCGGCCCAGAAGCTCCACCACCTGCGCCATCTCGTCCGGCTCGTTGATGTTCGACCAGTCGAGGTCGGCCTCGTAGGGAGAGATCTCCGACACGACGTACCCGACGCCGTTGATCTTGGTGTGCCCGAGCATGGGGTCGGTGTGCACCTGCAGTGCCCGCTGGCTGACCACGGTGCGGTGCCCCTCGTGGCCGAAGTAGCGCTCGACGGCGTCACTGTCCAGGAACCGGCTGACGGCGGGCACGTTCGCCTGCTTCATCGACAGCACCACGTCGTTGTCCAGTGACTGGTTGAACCCCTCGACCAGCACGTTGTAGGCCGGCAGCCCGGCGCTGCCGATCCCGAACCCGGACTTGCCGACGACGTCGCGCACCTCGTAGAACAGCTCGCGGTCGAACCGCTTCGACTCCGGGATCGTGGTGAGGTAGCTCTCGAAGGCGTTGAGCACCGTGCGCCGCTCCGCGCGGCCGAGCCGGCGGACCGTGGCGTCCTCGTGGAAGACCCGGACATGGTCCTCGAGCCGGGTCATCGCGTCGAGCATCTCCACCCGGCTGTAGCCGCGGGCCTCGAGCAGCACGTCGAGGACCGGACCGGTGGTGTTCTCCAGCCGCAGCGCGAAGTCGTCGTCGTCCTCGGAGTGCACGTAGTGGTCGACCTGGGCCAGGTAGGCCTCGAGGTAGGTGGCGATCAGCTCGCGCACGGCCGCCTCCGGCAGCGCCTTCTGCCGGCCCATCAGCGCCAGACTCGCCGCGAACCGTCGAAGATCCCAGGAGAAGTGCCCGATGTAGGCCTCGTCGAAGTCGTTGACGTCGAAGACCAGCCGGCCGTCGGAGTTCATGTAGGTGCCGAAGTTCTGCACGTGCAGGTCCCCGTGGATCCAGATCGCGCTGGTCTGCTCGTCCGCCCAGCGGTCCCGCATCCGGGTGACGTCGTTGTAGAACAGGCAGGCAGTGCCCCGGTAGAACGCGAACGGGTCGGCGGCCATCTTCCGGAACTTCACCCGGAACGCCTGCGGGTCGGCCTCCATCAGCGGCGCGAACGCGTCCTCGAGCACGCCGATGATGACGTCCTGGCGCGCAGTGGACCTCGCCATCAGGTGTTGAGCCGGTCCGGGTCGGGGCCGGTCCGCTCACCGCGGTCCAGGGCGGCGATCTCGGCGAGGTCCGCGCCGTCGAGGGTGAAGTCGAAGATCGAGAAGTTCTCCGCGACCCGGGCCGGTGTCACCGACTTCGGGATGACCACGTTGCCGAGCTCGATGTGCCAGCGGAGCACCACCTGGGCCGGCGTACGGGCGTGCTTGTCGGCCAGCGCGGTGATCACCGGGTCCTCCAGCAGCGCGCCGCCGCGGGCGATCGGGGCCCAGGCCTCGGTGAGCACACCGAGCTCCTCGTGCGCCTTGCGCGCCTCGTTCTGCTGCAGGTAGGGGTGCAGCTCGACCTGGTTGATCACCGGGACCACGTCGCAGCGGTCGAGCAGCCGCCGCAGGTGGTCCGGCTGGAAGTTGGAGACGCCGATCGCCCGCACCCGACCGTCGCGATAGAGCTGCTCCATCGCCCGCCAGGTGTCGACGTACAGGTCACGCGCCGGCGCCGGCCAGTGGATCAGGTAGAGGTCGAGCACGTCGAGGCCGAGCCGCTCCATGCTCGCGTCGAAGGCACGCAGGGTGGCGTCGTAGCCCTGATCGGTGTTCCAGACCTTCGTGGTCACGAAGATCTCGTCGCGCATCAGGTCCGAGTCGCGGACCGCCGCACCGACCGCGGCCTCGTTGTCGTAGAGCCTGGCGGTGTCGATGTGCCGGTATCCGGTCTCGAGTGCGGTCAGCACCGCCTGCCGGGTCTCCTCGGGCGGCACCTTGAACACGCCGAAGCCGAGCTGCGGGATCTCCACGCCGTTGTTGAGGACCAGGTTCGGAACAGAGCTCATGTCGCCACACTAGCGACCGGGGCACGCAGGCCGGTGTCGCGCAGCTCGAGCTCGGCCAGGGCCTGCACGACCGCCGGATCGGCCCGTCGCCAGGCCCCCGCGGGGTCGTCGCTGATCCGCGCCAGCCGGTGCATCGGCTGACGAGCCATCGCCCGCAGCGCAAACAGGTCGAGATCGGCGTTACTGTCGATGAACCGCTGCGCGGCCGTCGCCTCGCGGATGAACCGCCAGCGCAGCGGCAGGTACACCGCCAGCGCGATCAGGACCGGGATCGCGCCGACGGACAGGCCGAGCCAGAACGCCAGCTCGGTCACCGCCTCGACCTGGGCGGTCCCCGCGTCCGCCAGCTGGTCCGCGGCATCGCCGGCCCCCTCGAACGGCGCGCGCACCTCGTCACCGACCAGCGGTACGTCGTCGACCCGGGCCCCTGCCTCGCGCAGCCGCTCGGCCATCCCGCCGCCCGCCTCGGCGATCTCCTCCCCCGGCCGGGCCAGCATCATCGTCGCGTCGTGGACGACCAACGCGGTCTGCACCCACAACCACACCCAGACCAGCACGAGCAGGTCCCCGAGCTGCTGCCGGGTGCGACGGGTCGACGTGTCCGCATAGATCTTCATGTCCCCCTATACCCGTTGAGACGCGCCCTTTTCGCTGTCGAGACGTGCGCTTTTCGCCGGTGAGACGCGCATTTGTTCCGGTTCGCATTGACGCCGACCCGCGCCCGGCGGACCATCAGCAGATGGCGCTGCGCATGGGCGAGCTCGTCCGTTCCACCCTCACCGAGCTGCGGATGGAGCCGACGCCGCGACGGGTCCGCGTTCTGGTCGGAGACACGACGATCGCCGACACCACCCGCGCCATGGTCGTCTGGGAGCCACGGCGCGGGGTGCCTGTGTACGCCGTACCCGAGGCCGACCTCACCGGCGAGCTCGTCCCGTTCTCACCGCCTCCACCGCCGCCCGACCTGCCGCCGTTCCTCGGGCCGGAGAACTTCGCGATGCACACCACGCCCGGCGAGGCGCTCTCGGTCCGCGTCGACGGGCAGGAGCTCCCCGGCGCGGCGTTCCGCCCCGAAGATCCCGACCTGGCCGGCTACATCGTGCTCGACTTCAGCGCGTTCTCCTGGATCGAGGAGAACGAGCCGGTGATCGGACACCCGCACGACCCGTTCAAGCGGATCGACGTCCTGCGCAGCGACCGCCACGTCGTGGTCTCCCTCGACGGCGTCGTGCTCGCGGACTCGAAGGCTCCGCTGGCTCTGCTGGAGACGCATCTGCCGGTGCGGTGGTACCTGCCCCGCGACGACGTGCGGATGGACCTGTTCACCCCCAGCGACACGCGAACCGTCTGCGCCTACAAGGGAGAGGCGTCGTACCTCTCCGTCACCGACGGCGGCGCGGACGGGCGCGACCTCGCCTGGAGCTATCCCGAACCGCTGAACGACGCGGCCCAGGTCCGGGACATGGTCGCCTTCTTCCTCGAGCGCTGCGACATCTCGGTCGACGGTACGCCGATGGGGCGTCCGGTCACGCCGTGGTCCAGCCAGGAGGAGCAACGCGGGGGACTCGACTTCGCCTGACCAGCTACTTGAGCTCGGCCGAGGTTTTGCCGAGCAGCCGCCGAGCCACGATCAGCTGCTGGATCTGCTGGGTTCCCTCGAAGATGTCGAGGATCTTCGAGTCCCGCGCCCACTTCTCCAGCAGCTCGTGCTCGCTGTAGCCGATGCTGCCGGCGAGCTCGACGCAGCGCAGCGTGATGTCGCTGCCGACCCGGCCAGCCTTGGCCTTGGCCATCGAGGCCTCGAGCGAGTTCGGCTTCCGGTTGTCGGCCATCCAGGCCGCCTGGAGGGTGAGCAGGTAGGCCGCCTCCCAGTCCGCCTCCATCTGCAGGAACGTGGCGGCCGCAGCCGACTGGGTGAGGGCCGGCCGGTCGTAGTCGATGTCCACACCGGCCTGCTCCAGCAGCTCCTTGGTCAGCTCGAGGGATGCCCGCGCACAACCGACCGCCATCGCCGCCACCAACGGGCGGGTGTTGTCGAACGTCGCCATCGCACCGGCGAAGCCCTGCTTCACGTCGACCTCAGGGCTGCCGAGCAGGTTCTCCTTGGGCACCCGGCAGTTCTCGAACCGGATCGTCGCGGTGTCCGAGGACCGGATCCCGAGCTTGTGCTCGAGCCGCTCGACGTTCATCCCCGGCGTGCCCTTGGGCACCACGAACGACTTGATCGCCGCCCGGCCGAGGTTCTTGTCCAGCGTCGCCCACACGACGACCGCGTCGCTGCGCGCACCGGCGGTGACGAAGATCTTCTCGCCGTTGAGCACGTAGTGGTCCCCGTCGAGGACCGCGGTCGTCGCGATGTTCGCCGAGTCCGACCCGGTGCCGGGCTCGGTGATCGCCATGCTGGCCCAGAGCCCGTCGAACCGCTCGTGCTGCTCGGCGTCGGCGACCGAGGCGATCGCGGAGTTGCCGAGACCCTGGCGCGGCATCGACAGCAGCAGCCCGACGTCACCCCAGCACATCTCCATGATCGACAGCACCGAGGCCAGGTTGGACCCGTTCTGCACGGTCGCGCCCTCGGCCTCCTCGGACCGTCGTACGCCGGACGCGCCGGCTCCACTCGCGGCACCGGAGTCGGACAGCCCGTCGATCATCGCCGCGAGCATGTCGAGCTCCTTGGGGTACTCGTGCTCGAGGAGGTCGTACTTGCGGGAGTTCGGCCGCAGCAGGTTCATCGCGACCTGGTGCGCCTGGCTCACCAGCGGCCGGAACTTCCGGGGAGCTTCGAGGTTGATCATACGAGCACGCCTCCTTCGACCAGGCCGATCGCCCGCAGGTCGCGGTACCACCGCTCCACGGGATGCTCCTTCACGAAGCCGTGCCCGCCGAGCAGCTGCACCCCGTCGTTGCCGATCTGCATGCCGCGCTCGGCGCACAGCCGCCGGGCCAGCGCGACCTCCCGGTCGAACGACTTTCCCTGCGCGGCGCGGCTGGCCGCCTTGTAGGTGAGCAGCCGCATCGCCTGCAGCTCGATGCCGATGTTGGCGACCATGAACGCGACCGACTGCCGGTGGCTGACCGGCTCACCGAACGCCTCACGCTCGTTGACGTAGGGGATCACGTAGTCGAGGACCGCCTGCGCGGTGCCGACCGACAACGCACACCAGGCCAGCCGGGACAGCCGGACGCACTCGGTGTACGCGTCGGGGTCCCCGAGCAGCGCGAGGGCTCCGACCCGGACGTCCTTGAGGACCACGCGGCTGAGCGCGGCGGCGCGCAGGCCCATCGACGGCTCCGCCTCGATCTCGAGCCCGGGGCTCGACGACTCGACGAGGAACAGCGCCGGTGTGCCCTCGAGCTCGGCTGCGATGACGAACAGCTCCGCGTCCGCGCCGCGGGGGACCATCGACTTGATGCCGTTGAGCCGGTAGCCGTCGCCGTCGCGGGTGGCGGTCGTCCTCAGCCTGAATGGGTCGAACAGCGGCCGCGGCTCGGTGATCGCGAGCGCCGCTGCGGGGACGTCGTCACCGGTGAAGGCGGGGAGGTACGTCGCCTGCTGCTCGTCACTGCCCCACAGCGACAACGCGGTGCTCACCGCTCCGGGCGCGAGGCAGGCGACCGCGAGTCCCATGTCCCCCTTGGCGAGCGCCTCGGCGACCAAGGTTCCGGCCATCGCGGAACGCTCGGTGGAGATCCCGCCGAGGTCCTCGGGCACGGCCAGGAGCGGGAGACCTATCTCCAGGCCGGCCTTCAGCAGGTCGTCCGGCGCACGGCAGGCCTCGTTGGCCTCTGCGGCGGCCGGCCGGACCATCTCGGTGGCGAGCTCGGTCACCACGTCCACGAGCATCTGCTCGTCGTCGGTCGGGGTCAGGTCGAAGGTGCCCGTGCCCGCGGCGGTCGGCACGCGGGCCGGCGTACCGCCCTTCCCTCCGGCGCGGGCGAACGCGCGGTTCAGGTTCCCTGCCGTGCGGAACCCGCTGCGGGTCGCCTCGAACACGACGCGCTCGGCCGGCTTGCGGAGCCCGAACCGGTCAAGGGCGCCGGTCGAGGCCAGCCTGTTGAGGAACGCGACCGCGACCCCGATCGGATCGCGGGTGTCGGTCGAGGTGACGCCGTGCCTGCTGGTCAAGGACATGGCAGTTACTGTAACTCTGAGTTACACGCCCGGCCACAGGTGCGTCGCGTGTCGCCTGTCACGTCCTAGGATGTCGCCATGCCTGACGCCGCAACGCCCCGCTCCTCCACGCTGCCCGACGGCGGCACGGTCCGCCCGATCACCCGCTGGGGCGAGCCTGTGATGCACCGGGTGCAGGAGCCGATCACGGTCTTCGACGACGAGCTGCGTGCCCTGGCGGCGGACATGGTGGCGACGATGTACGCGGCGGACGGCGTCGGCCTGGCGGCGTGCCAGATCGGGGTGGACCGGGCGATCTTCGTCTTCGACTGCCCCGACGACCAGTCCGTGCACCACCAGGGCATCGTCTGCAACCCGGAGATCCTGCTGCCCGAGGGGCGGGACCGCAAGCTCGACGACGACGACGAGGGGTGCCTGTCACTGCCGGGCGCCTTCATCGAGTGCGCGCGCCCGGACTTCGCCCGGGTCGAGGGCCAGGACCTGGACGGCAACCCGGTGAGCTACTCCGGACGCGGCCTGCTCGCACGGTGCCTGCAGCACGAGACCGACCACTGCAAGGGCACGGTCTTCGGCGACCGGCTGAACAAGCGTTTCCGCAAGCGGCTGCACCGCCAGGCCGAGAGTCTCGCCGACGAGTTCCCACCCGGCTGGCCCGCCTGACGGCGCCGGCCGCAGCTCCGGCTGCGGCTCGGCGCCGGCCCGACTGCGCAGGCGACACACATGTGCCGCTTGGACACATCTTTCGAGACGAACCGTGCACGTCCAGCACACGTGTGCGGTTGTGACAGGCCGTGGAGCCTTGTCGGCCGTTCGGCCATGAAGTGGTCAAGATCGGCTGCTTCAGTGCCGAGAACTGGTCGTTCTTGACCACTTGCCGGGGCGGCGATCGATCGAAGCTGAACCCGGCTCATGCCGACCCGTGATCCGGCTGGGCGTGCTCAGAAAGTCGCCACGGCACCTGTTCTCGCAAAACCTGGTGCTCTTGCGACTGAGTGACGGCTCCGGTCAGCGGCGGGCGACGACGTAGCAGGCCACCGCGGTCGCGGCGGCGACGTTGAGCGAGTCCACCCCGGCTGCCATCGGGATGACCGCGCGTACGTCGGCCGTGGCCATCCACCTGGGCGACAGGCCGGGACCCTCCGAGCCGAGCAGCAGGGCCACCTTCTCGCGACCGGCGACCGCCTTCTCGATCTCGACCGCGTCCTCGGCGAGGGTGAGCGCGACAGTGGTGAATCCGGCCTGCGACAGGGCGTTCACCCCGTCGTACCAGTCCTCCATCCGGGCATACGGCACCGTGAACACCGCCCCCATCGCCACCTTGATCGACCGGCGGTAGAGCGGGTCGGCGCACCGCGGGGAGAGCAGCACCGCGTCCACCCCGAGCGCCGCCGCGCTCCGGAAGATGGCGCCGACGTTGGTGTGGTCCACGACGTCCTCGAGCACCACGATCGTCCGGGCACCGTCGATCACCTCCGCCACCGACAGCAGCGGCAACCGCTCGAGCGACGCCAGTGCGCCGCGGTGGACGTGGAAGCCGGTGACCTGCTCGGCGAGGGCCTCGCCGACCACGAAGCACGGCGCGTCGCTGGAGTCGAGCACGTCGGAGAGCCCGTCCAGCCACCGCGGCGCCATCAGGAACGACCGCGGCGTGAACCCGCCCTCGACCGCCCGCCGGACGACCTTCTCGCCCTCGGCCAGGAACAGGCCGTGCTCGGCCTCGAGGTGCTTGCGCAGCTCGACGTCGCGCAGGTCCCGGTAGTCGGCGAGCCGCGGGTCGTCGGCGTCGTCGAGCTCGATCAGCTCGGCCATGCGTACCTGTCCGGGTTCGCCACGGCCACCACGTCGCCGATCACCACGATCGCGGGGGGCCGGACCTGCTCGCGCGCCACGTCGTCGGCCACGGTCGCCAGGGTGGACAGCACGGTCCGCTCCCCCGGCATCGTGCCCTCGGCGATCACCGCCACCGGGGTGTCGCCCTTGCGGCCACCGGCGACCAGCCGGTCCGCGATCGCCGGCAGGTTCTGCACCGCCATCAGGAGTACGACGGTCCCGCGGAGCGCGGCGACTGCGTCCCAGTCGACCAGGGACCCGTCGTGGTCGGGTGGCAGGTGACCGGAGATGACCGTGAACTCATGGGCCACCCCGCGGTGGGTGACCGGGATCCCGGCGACCGCGGGCACGCTGATCGCACTGGTCAGCCCGGGCACCACGCTGTAGGGCACGCCGGCCTCCGCGCAGGCGATCGCCTCCTCGAAGCCACGCCCGAACACGAACGAGTCGCCGCCCTTGAACCGGACCACCCGCTTGCCCTCGCGGGCGCGCTCCACGATCACCCGGTTGATCTCGTCCTGGGTGGCGGAGCGACCGCGCGGTAGCTTGGCCACGTCGATCAGCTCGACGTCCGGTGACAGCTCGTCGAGCAGCTCCCGTGGTGCGAGCCGGTCGGCGACGACGACGTCGGCCTCGTTCAGCGCGCGACGTGCGGCGACGGTGACCAGCTCGGGGTCACCGGGACCCCCGCCCACGAGCACCACGCCCGGTGTCTTGTCCCGGTGGTGCGGGGCGGCGATCGTGCCGTCCCGCAGGCCGGTGACGATCTCGTCGCGGACCCCGGCCGAACGGCGCGGGTCCCGGTTGCCGAGCACCGCGACGGTCACCCCGGCGTGCCGGCCGACCGCGGGTGTCCAGGCGGTGGCGCGCGGGGCGTCGTCGCTGCGGACGCAGAACACCCGGCGTTCCTCGGCCGCGGCGCTGATCTGCTCGTTGACCGTGTGGTCGTCGGTGGCGGCGATGACGTACCACGCCTCGTCGAGGTCGGTGGGCTCGAAGCCCCGCTCGTGCCAGGTCACCTCGCCGGACCCCACGAGTCCCTCGAGCGACGGCGTGACCA
>JAICRS010000117.1 GCA_025966335.1 Nocardioidaceae bacterium | reverse complement strand
GCGCGGCGCCCCGACGTCGGCCTTGGCGCGGCTGACCCGCCAGTCGTCGGCGGTGGCGGCCGCGGACGCGGCGAAGGTGATCACCGAGACCGCGAGCAGCAGCGGGATCATCAGCTTGGTCAGGTCCTGGCGCCGGGCGAGCCGGCGGGAGGCGAGGTACGGCGCGGTGCCGCCGCCGTCGCGGGTACGGCGGACCCACCATCGTGTCGCCGAGGTCAGGAGGTACACGCCTCCGATCGCGGTGGCCAGCGCGATGAACAGCGGCGCGAGCAGGCCGAGCAGCTGACCGGAGTCGTCGTCGGAGCCGACCAGCTGCGCCACGCTGGCGACCGCGATCGCGACCACCGCGCTGCGCAGCACCAGCGACCAGCGCGACGACGACCGGGCGCTGACCGAGGAGCTGAGCGCGGCCGACAGCGGCTCGCGGATCACGCCGACCGCCGCGGCGGCCGAGGCGACCAGCGCCGCCAGCGTCACCGCGGCGAGCGCGCCGAGCGAGACCGGGTCGACCACCACGGGGATGCCGGGGATCAGCCAGGTCCGCGCGATCAGCTGCGCGGCGGACCAGGCGAGGGCGACCGCTACCGGCACCGCGAGCGCGATCACCAGGTAGGGCTCGGACAGCGCGAACCGGAGCACCTGCCCGGTGGAGTGGCCGCGCAGCTTGGCCAGCGCCACGTAGGGGCGACGGATCAGCGCGGCAGAGGAGACCAACGCGTAGAGCAGCAGCAGCGCCAGCACGATCAGCGGGGCCAGCGCGGCGATCGTCACCTGCGACAGCAGGGACCGCTCGGCCCGGACCTCGTCGAACAGCCCGGCGACGTCCACGTTGTCGAGCAGCTCGGCGCTGGTGATGTCGATGACACCGGACCGGAACTCGTCGACCGCGGCCTGCACCTGGTCCATGGAGTCGAGGTTCACCGCGCCCCGGTCGACGGGCCGGTCGAGGCCCGCGGCGAACGTCTGCGAGGTCATCGACTCCGGCGCGGCCAGCAGGGCCGGTGCCGCCGGGAGGGCTCCCTCGCCCTTGGCCGGAGGCGGGACCAGGTTGGCCGCGCCGGTGAACCGGGCCAGGTCGAACCAGTCCGCGGACCCCGCGTCGTCGATCCGGTAGGTGCCGACCACGGTGAACTCGCGCTCGACGGTCCGCTCCCGCTCGACGGTGCCCACCTCCGGGTCCTCGGCCAGCCACCGCTCGAGGTAGTCCAGCGAGATCCGGTCACCGGTCGCGAGGCCCATCGTGTCCGCCATCGTCGCCTGGATCAGCACCTCGCCGGCGGCGCTCGGGCACTCGCCCCGGACCTCCGCCAGCTCGCACATGCCCTCACGCCAGTACAGCGGCACCCCGAACCGGTTCGCGCCGAACTGGAGCTGGCCGCCGGTGTCGTGCAGCCACGCCCGTCCCGGTTCCCAGAACCGGTCGATCCCGGCCGACTCCAGCGGCGACGCGGCCTCGGCGAGCAGGTCGTCCGGCGCCGGCGGCCGGTACGCCTGCGGGCTGCCCTCGGGCAGCTGTTGCGCGTCGAGGGCGGGCACCGAGTAGGCGAGCCCCGTGGCGTACGGCGCGCGCTGCTCGATCCGGGTGTCCAGCAGATGTTCCGCGGAGGCACGGCCGTACATCGGTCCGAGCACCGATGCGGCGATCGCGGTCACCGCGACCAGCAGGATGGCCGCGTTCAGCCCCCGGCGGGCCCACAGGCCCGCGACCAGCACCCTCATTCTGCGTGGCCTCGCTCTTCGAGTGGTCGCAGCAACAGGCCGCCGTCGGCCTGCTCGAAGCGGACGAGTCGACCTGCCGGGAACTCGGTGGCCAGCTCGTCGGGGATGTGTACGGCGCCGTCCTCGTCCACGACGGCGTAGTCGAACCCGTGCCGGCCCTCGGAGCCGATCCGGCCGTTGCGGATGGTGATGCTGCGCGGCATCCGGGCGGCGACCTCGGGGTCGTGGGTGACCATCACCACGGTGGTGCCGAACTCGTCGCTGACCTGGTGGATCAGGCCGAGCATCGCGTCCCGGTCGTCGTGGCTCAGCTGCGAGGTCGGCTCGTCGGCGAGCAACAGGCCGGCCCCCGAGGAGACCGTCGCGGCGACCGCGACGCGTTGCCGCTCGCCGCCGGACATCGCGGTGATCGGGCGGCCGGCGAGCGGCCCCATCCCGAGCCGGTCGAGCAGCTGACGGGGAGGCAGCAGCCCGCGTCGCCGCGAGGCCGGGACCGCCCGGCGGGCGAAGTCGATGTTGTCCTCGGCGGTTGCGTAGGGCAGCAGGTTCCGGGTGGCGCCCTGCAGCAGCGAGGCGACCTTGCCCGAGCGGAGCCGGCCCAGGTCGGCCTCACCGATCCGGGCGATGTCCTCGCCGTCGATCAGCACCTTGCCCGCCGAGGGCCGCAGCACGCCGCCGAACAGGCTCAGCAGCGTGGACTTGCCGGACCCGGAAGGCCCGAGCAGTGCCACCTGCTCGCCGGGTCGGATGTCGAGGTTCACCCCGCGCAGCGCGACCACGTCGTGGCCCCCCGCGGTGGTGTAGATCTGCACCACGTTCACGCAGCGCACCGATACGCCGGTCCGCGTGGTGGGGTCGGCGTGCACCGCCGCCGGGTTCACACCGGCCGCCGGAACGCGTCGAACTCGTGGCCGGGCCCGTCCACCGTCGTGGGCACCATGTCCGGCACCGTCGCCTCGGCCCGGCCGTCGACGAGGTGGATCTCGTCGTCGCACAGCGCGGCGACCTCCGGGTCGTGGGTGGCGACGACGACGAGCGCGCCGCGGACCGCCTCGGCGCGGATCTCGGCGACCACCAGGTCCCGGTTCCGCTCGTCCAGCTCGCTGGTCGGCTCGTCGGCGAGGAGTACGTCGGGCTCGGCGGCCAGTGCCCGGGCGACGGCCACCCGCTGGAGCTGTCCGCCGGAGAGCTCCTGGATCAACCGGTCCGCGAGGTCGCCCACGCCGACCCGGTCCAGAGCGGCCAACGCGGTGCGGATCGCATCGCCCGGCTGCGCCCCGGCGGCGCGCAGCGCGATCGAGACGTTCTCCTCGGCGGTCAGCGTCGGTACGAGCCCGTAGGTCTGCAGCACGAACGCGGTTCCTGCCCTCGGCTCCCCGCTCCGGGTCCCGACCGGGCCGCCGTCGTACGCCACCGAACCCGAGGTGGGCGCCACCAGCCCGCCGAGGATGCTGAGCAGGGTGGTCTTGCCGGACCCGGACGAGCCGGTGACGGCCAGCATCCGGCCGCTTCGGGCGACCAGGGACACGCCGTCGAGCACGCGGTGGTGCCCGCTGGTGAGGACGAGGTCCTCGGCTACCAGGTTCTTCTCGCTCATGCTCCCCGTCACCGTCCGCGCGGATTTCCTCACGAAGGGTCCGGCAGAGCGGGGCGCCCCGCAAGCGATTTAGCGAGAAGGTGCCGCGATTGTGATCTGAATCTCAGTTCACGCGCGGGCCGCGGAGGCCGGACCGCTGGACGACCCGCTGGATGGCGAGGTCCCGCTGGTCGGGGCGGCCGACGTACCGGATGTCGCGCAGCCCCTGCTCCTGGGCCGCGGACTCGAACACGAAGTGCCCGTAGCCGAGGATCCGGCCGCTGAACGGCTTCTCCACGGTGATGTCGAGGATCCGGCCCAACGGCATCGTGGCCAGGGTCTGGGACAGCACGCCGCGCACCCGGAACACCCGCATGTTGGTGATCACGAACCGGTCCATGTGCTCGCCGAGCGCCTTCCACGCGGCGTGCGCGAACAGCATCTTCGCGGCCAGGAACGGGAGCCAGGCGGCCTGCACCGAGGTGAACAGGAAGAACCAGAGGAAGACCAGCCCGAGCGCGACCTCGAGGCACGGCTTGACGAACACGATCCAGTGGTGCCGGACCTCGTCGACGATGACCTCGCCCTCCTCACGCAGGAGGTGCTTGCCGATCTTTGGGTCGGCGAAGGTCCGCCGCAACCATCCGGCCACGTCCTGGCCTACGCGAAGAGGGCGCTGATGAACTCGATGATGCTCTCGAACGCGACGCCGACGGCCGAGGCTGCACCCTTGACAGCGTCGGCCGCGCCCGCGGGCTGCGAGAGCAGGTAGAAGGCAGCGAACGCGACGACGACGCCGACCAACAGCTTCTGCATGGTGTTCTCCGTCCCGAGTCGCACATGGTGGGCAGGCCGAAACCACACCTGCTCAGCGTCATTGGTAGCAAAGTTGCGCCGCCGGGTGCGGGAGGCGCGCGGTCAGTCCGTGTAGGTGTCGAGCAGCGAGTCGGACGCGCGGTACGGGTCGGACTCCCCCGCGGCGACCTGTTCGGCGAGCTCGTCGAGCTCGGTGCGCGCGTGCACGTCGCCCCAGCGTTCGCGGAGGGCGGTCACCGCGATCGCCTCGATCTCGTCGCGCGCCCGGCGTACCCGCCTCCGGTCGAGCTCACCGGAGCTCTCCATCCAGGCCCGGTGCGCGTCGATCTTCTCGACCACCTCGTCGACGCCCTGCCCGGTGTGCGCGACGGTCTGCACGATCGGCGGCTTCCACGCCTCGTCGTCCCGCTCGGCGAGCGCGATCATGTTGCGCAGGTCGCGGCGGACCTGGTCGGCGCCGTCCCGGTCGGCCTTGTTCACCACGTAGATGTCGCCGATCTCGAGGATCCCGGCCTTCGCCGCCTGGATGCCGTCGCCCATCCCGGGCGCGAGCAGCACCAGCGTGGTGTCGGCCAGCCCGGCGATCTCCACCTCGCTCTGCCCCACCCCGACGGTCTCGACGAGCACCACGTCGCAGCCGGCAGCGTCGAGCACCCGCAGCGCCTGCGGCGTCGACCAGGCCAGCCCGCCGAGGTGGCCGCGGGAGGCCATCGACCGGATGTAGACGTCGCGGTCGGTGGCGTGGTCCTGCATCCGGACCCGGTCCCCGAGCAGCGCGCCGCCGGAGAACGGGGAGGACGGGTCCACCGCGAGCACGCCGACGCGTTTGCCGGCGGCCCGCAGGGCCGTGACCAGCGCGGACGTCGACGTCGACTTGCCCACACCGGGCGAGCCGGTCACGCCGACGATCTGGGCGTGCCCGGTGTACGGCGCCAGCCCCGCCATCACCTCGCGCAGCAGCGGCGAGGCGTCCTCGACCAGCGAGATCAACCGGGCCACGGCGCGGGCCTCGCCCTTGCGCGCCCGCTCGACGAGGTCCGGGACCGACGCGTTGCGGCGCCCCCGAGCCGAGGTCACGCCTTGGGCACGCGCACGATGAGGGCGTCGCCCTGGCCGCCGCCACCGCACAGCGCGGCAGCGCCGACGCCACCGCCGCGGCGCTTGAGCTCGAGGGCGAGGTGCAGCGCGATCCGGGCCCCGGACATGCCCACCGGGTGACCCAGCGCGATCGCGCCGCCGTTGACGTTGACCTTGTCGTCGGACAGACCCAGCTCGCGGGAGGAGGCGATCCCGACCGCGGCGAACGCCTCGTTGATCTCGACCAGGTCGAGGTCGGTGGGCTTGATGCCCTCCTTCTCGCAGGCCTTGAGGATCGCGTTCGCGGGCTGCATCTGCAGGGTGGAGTCGGGGCCGGCGACCTGGCCGGAGGCGCCGATCTCGGCGAGCCACTCGATGCCGAGCTCCTCGGCCTTCGCCTTGCTCATCACCAGCACCGCGCAGGCACCGTCGGAGATCTGGGAGGACGAGCCGGCGGTGATCGTGCCGTCCTTGGAGAACGCCGGCCGCAGCTTGCCGAGCGACTCGGCGCTGGTGTCGCCACGGATCCCCTCGTCCTGGGAGACCACGATCGGGTCGCCGCGGCGCTGGGGCACCTCGACCGGGACCACCTCGTCGTCGAACAGCCCGTTCTTCCAGGCGGCCGCGGCCCGCTGGTGGGACAGCGCGGCGAACTCGTCCTGCTCCTCGCGGGTCAGGCAGGCCCCCTCGACGTTGCAGGTCTCGGTGAGCGCGCCCATCGCCTGCTCGGTGAACATGTCCCACAGTGCGTCGTACGCCATCGAGTCGACCAGCTTGGTGTCGCCGTACTTGAAGCCCTCGCGGGACTTCGGCAGCAGGTGCGGCGCGTTGGTCATCGACTCCATGCCGCCGGCGACGATGATGTCGTGCTCACCGGCGCGGATCAGCTGGTCGGCGAGCGCGATCGCGTTGATCCCGGACAGGCAGACCTTGTTGATCGTGATCGACGGGACGGTCATCGGGATGCCGCCCTTGGTGGCCGCCTGGCGCGCGGTGATCTGCCCGGCGCCGGCCTGGATCACCTGGCCGAGGATGACGTACTCGACCTGGTCGCCGGAGATGCCGGCCTTCTCGAGGGCGCCCTTGATCGCGACACCGCCGAGGTCGGCCGCGGACTGGTCCTTGAGGCCTCCCAACAGGCGGCCGATCGGGGTTCGAGCACCGGCAACGATTACGGATCCGGACATGACGCCTCCTGCTGCGACTGGCATACCGACAAGGCGGGGTCGAACCCGCCGACAACTGCGACGATACCCACGAACGCGTGGTTCAGGGAGGGGCAGGACCCCCGATCGCGATGTCGGACAGGTCACAGTCGCTCGCGGGTCGGGCCGCCGTCGTACGACGATGAGCAGATGAGCACAGTGGACGTCCCCGGGCACCTGTTCGTCGCGATCGACCACGTCGGCATCGCGGTTCCCGACCTGGACGAGGCGATCGCGTTCTACCGCGACGCGTTCGGGATGCGGCTGCTCCACGAGGAGACCAACGCGGAGCAGGGCGTGCGCGAGGCGATGGTCGGCGTCGGCGACTCCGGCTCGTGCATCCAGCTGCTCGCCCCGCTCGGCCCCGAATCCACGATCGCGAAGTTCCTCGACCGGTCCGGGCCCGGGATCCAGCAGCTGGCCTACCGGGTCACCGACGTCGAGCAGGTCTCCGCGGTGCTGCGGGAGCGGGGCCTCCGGCTGCTGTACGACGCCCCGCGCCGCGGCACGTCGAACTCGCGGGTGAACTTCATCCACCCGAAGGATGCCGGCGGGGTACTGGTGGAGCTGGTGGAACCGGGCGCATCCTCAGAGAACTAGGTCACACCCGGCTGACACCGCCGGTTACCCGTCGGTAGATTCCGCCGACACAGTCATCGGGCCGCCACAACCCAGGAGTTCCTCGTGAAGAAGATCCTCGAAGCCATCCTCGCCGACGACACCACCGCCGAGGAGTACGCCGCACTGGAGCTCCCGGAGTCCTACCGTGCGGTCACCGTGCACAAGAACGAGACCGACATGTTCGAGGGTCTCGAGTCGCGCGACAAGGACCCGCGCAAGTCGCTGCACGTGGAGGAGGTACCGCTGCCCGAGCTCGGGCCGGGTGAGGCCTACGTCGCGGTGATGGCCAGCGCGATCAACTACAACACCGTGTGGACCTCGATCTTCGAGCCGGTCTCGACCTTCGGGTTCCTCGAGCGCTACGGCCGGATGTCGCCGCTGTCCAAGCGGCACGACCTGCCCTACCACGTGGTCGGCTCCGACCTGGCCGGCGTGGTGCTCAAGACCGGTCCCGGCGTGCACACCTGGCAGCCGGGCGCGGAGGTGGTCGCGCACTGCCTGTCGGTGGAGCTCGAGAGCCCGGACGGCCACAACGACACGATGCTCGACCCGGAGCAGCGGATCTGGGGCTTCGAGACCAACTTCGGCGGTCTCGCCGAGATCGCCCTGGTCAAGTCCAACCAGCTGATGCCCAAGCCGGCCCACCTCACGTGGGAGGAGGCGGCCAGCCCCGGGCTGGTGAACTCCACCGCCTACCGGCAGCTGGTCAGCCGCAACGGCGCCGGGATGAAGCAGGGCGACAACGTGCTGATCTGGGGCGCCAGCGGCGGGCTCGGCGGCTACGCCACCCAGTTCGCGCTCAACGGCGGCGCGACCCCGATCTGCGTGGTGTCCTCCGCGGACAAGGCCGACATCTGCCGGTCGATGGGCGCGGAGCTGATCATCAACCGCAGCGAGGAGGACTACCGGTTCTGGAAGGACGAGAACACGCAGGACCCCAAGGAGTGGAAGCGGTTCGGCAAGCGGATCCGTGAGCTCACCGGCGGCGAGGACCCCGACATCGTGTTCGAGCACCCGGGCCGGGAGACCTTCGGCGCCTCGGTGTTCGCCGCACGCAAGGGCGGCACGATCGTCACCTGTGCCTCCACCAGCGGCTACATGCACCAGTACGACAACCGCTACCTCTGGATGAGCCTGAAGCGCATCGTCGGCTCGCACTTCGCGAACTACCGCGAGGCGTGGGAGGCGAACCGGCTCATCGCCAAGGGCCAGGTCCACCCGACGCTGTCGCGGGCGTACCCGATCGACGAGGTGGGCCAGGCGGCCTACGAGGTGCACAAGAACCAGCACCAGGGCAAGGTCGGCGTGCTCACCCTCGCCCCGGAGGAGGGTCTCGGCGTCCGCAACCAGGAGATGCGCGCCGAGCACCTCGAGGCGATCAACCGTTTCCGCAACCGGTAATTCGCCGCGACACACGCAGCATTGTGCGTTTCCCCCTGCTCATCGGGGACACTGAGGACTGGCTACAGGCGTCGCGGGGACCGGGTTCCGCGACCGCGTCCTAGGCTGCAACGAAGGCGACGAAGTGAGGGATTTCGGATGAGCGAGCGACCAGGTCTGTCCATCTTCGACGAGGGTCCGTCCAACCGCGGCAACGACGACGCCACGCAGGTCATCCCTGCCACCGGCGCGTCGCGCGAGTCCTTCCCCGTGGTCCGCCGCGGTGGCTACGACCAGGCGGCGGTCGACAAGCAGATGCACACGCTGGCCGGCGAGAAGGCGGGGCTGGCAGCCAGCCTCGAGGACGCCAAGCAGCGGATCAAGGGCCTCGAGAAGCAGGTTGCCGACCTCAAGCACCGCCTCTCGGAGAACGAGCGGCCGTCGTACGCCGGCCTGGG
>JAICRS010000309.1 GCA_025966335.1 Nocardioidaceae bacterium | reverse complement strand
CTCAGCGGTTTGGAGGTCGACGAGCTCGGCCGGCCCCGGTTCGACCTGACCCACGACGGGACGACCGAGCACGTCGAGATGCGGTTGCACGGCGAGCACCACGCGAGCAACGCCGCCGCGGCCGCCGGGGTCGCGGCAGCGCTCGGCGTACCCCTGACGCGGGTGGCCGCGGCGCTGACCACCGCCACGTCGGCGTCGCGGTGGCGGATGGAGCTGCACGAGCGCGGCGACGGGGTCACCATCGTCAACGACGCCTACAACGCCAACCCGGACTCGATGCGTGCTGCGCTGAAGGCGCTGGCCGCGATCGGCCGCGGCCGCCCGGAACGCGCCCGCACCATCGCGGTCCTCGGCGAGATGCTCGAGCTCGGCGAGTCCAGCCGCGAGGAGCACGACGCGATCGGCAGACTGGCCGTGCGGCTCGACATCAGCCAGCTCGTCGTGGTCGGCGAGCAGGCCCGGCCGCTCCACCTGGGCGCCTGCCTGGAGGGCTCGTGGGCCGACGAGTCGGTGTTCGTCGAGGACAACACGGCGGCGCTGGCCTGGCTCCGGGCCAACCTGCGACCCGGTGACGTGGTGCTGCTGAAGGCCTCGCGGGGTGCAGCCCTCGAACACATCGCCGACGCACTGCTGGAGGGACCGACGCCGTGAGAGCCATCCTGTTCGGCGGTGGCCTGGCGCTGCTCATCTCCCTGCTGGGGACGCGAGTGGCGATCCGGCTGCTGACCGAGCACGGCTACGGGCAGGAGATCCGCGACGACGGACCGACCACCCACCACACCAAGCGGGGCACCCCGACGATGGGTGGCCTGGTGATCATCCTGTCGGTGGTGCTCGCCTACTTCCTGGCGAAGCTGATCACCCAGGACGGGCCGACCGCGTCCGCGCTGCTGCTGCTGTTCCTGTTCGTCGGGCTCGGCACGGTCGGCTTCCTCGACGACTACATCAAGATCTCCAAGCAGCGCAGCCTCGGCCTGCGCAGCAAGGCGAAGTTCATCGGCCAGACCGTGATCGCGGTCGTGTTCAGCTGGATGGCGATCGCCCCGATGCTGGCCGACGACCGCGGGGAGACCCCGGCGTCGCGGGCGGTCTCGTTCATCCGCGAGGTGCCGAGCCTGACGCTGCCGGCGGTGCTGATCATCATCTTCATGCTGGTGATGATCGCCGGCGCCAGCAACGGCGTGAACCTCACCGACGGCCTCGACGGGCTGGCCACCGGTGCCTCGACGATGGTGTTCGGTGCCTACACGCTGGTGAACATCTGGCAGAACAACCAGTCCTGCGTGCTCGCGCAGGGCCCGAAGTGCTACGAGGTCCGTGACCCGCTCGACCTCGCGGTGGTCGCCGCCGCGCTCACCGGCGCCTGCTTCGGGTTCCTGTGGTGGAACGCCTCGCCGGCCAAGATCTTCATGGGCGACACCGGGTCGCTCTCCCTCGGCGGCGCGCTGGCCGGGCTCGCCATCCTGACCCGCACCGAGTTCCTGCTGCTGATCCTCGGCGGCCTGTTCGTGATCCAGACCGTGTCGGTGATCCTCCAGGTCGGCTACTTCAAGGCCACCGGCGGCAAGCGGATGTTCCGGATGGCGCCGCTGCACCACCACTTCGAGCTCAAGGGCTGGGACGAGATCACCGTGGTGATCCGGTTCTGGATCATCACCGGCCTGTGCGTGGCGACCGGGCTGGGCGTGTTCTACGCCGAGTGGGTGGCCGGCGTATGAGCCGTCCCGTGCACGAGCTGGGCCGGCACGACTCCTGGGAGGGGGTCCGTGCGGTGGTCGCCGGGATGGGCGTCTCCGGGTTCGCGGCCGCCGACAACCTCACCCACCAGGGCGCGCACGTGGTGGCCCTCGACGAGTCCGACGCCGGCGACCGCGGCGAGAAGGCCACCATCCTGGAGATCCTCGGAGCCGACGTCCGGCTCGGGCCCGGCTCGACCGCGGTGCTGCCCGACGACGTCGACGTGCTGGTGACCTCCCCGGGCTGGGCACCGACCGCGCCGCTGCTCGCGCAGGCCGCCGAGCGCGGGGTGCCTATCTGGGGCGAGGTGGAGCTCGCCTGGCGGCTGCGCGACCCGCACAACAACGCACCCTGGCTGGCGGTCACCGGCACCAACGGCAAGACCACCACCGTGCAGATGCTCGACGCGATCCTGCGCGCGGCCGGGCTGCGCAGCGTGGCCTGCGGCAACGTCGGACTGCCGATCGTGGAGGCGGTGATGGACCCCGAGCCGTACGACGTGTTCGCGGTCGAGCTGTCCAGCTTCCAGCTGCACTACACCGCCTCGATGGCCGCCGAGTCGGCCGCGGTGCTCAACGTCGCCGAGGACCACCTGGACTGGTACGCCGGCCCCGGAGGCTTCGCCGACTACGCCGCGGACAAGGGCAAGATCTACGAACGGGTCGAGCGCGCTTGCGTCTACAACGTCGCCGACCCGGTCACCGAGCAGCTGGTCCGTGACGCCGACGTGGTCGAGGGCGCCCGCGCGATCGGGTTCACCCTGGGCACCCCGTCGATCGGCATGCTCGGCGTGGTCGACGACGTGCTGGCCGACCGGGCGTTCATCGACGAGCGGGAGACCAGTGCCGCCGAGCTGTGCACGATCGGCGACCTCGCCTCGGACGCCCCGCACTTCGTCGCGAACGCGCTGGCCGCCGCCGCGCTGGCCCGGGCCCACGGCGTGCCCACCACCGCGGTCCGCGACGGGCTCGGCACGTTCACCCCGGACGGGCACCGGATCGCCGACGTCGGGGAGGTGGCCGGGGTCCGCTACATCGACGACTCCAAGGCCACCAACCCGCACGCCGCGATGTCCTCGCTGCTGGCCTACGACCCGGTGGTGTGGGTGGCCGGCGGGCTCGCCAAGGGCGCCACCTTCGACGACCTGGTCCGGGCTGCCCGCGACAGGCTGCGCGGCGTCGTACTCCTCGGCCGGGACCGGGACGTGATCGCCGACGCGCTTTCGCG
>JAICRS010000329.1 GCA_025966335.1 Nocardioidaceae bacterium | reverse complement strand
GGCCGACTTGGTGACGGCACCGAGCAGCAGGAGTACGACGGCCACGGTGACTGCCGTGCCGGACGGTGGATCGGCCAGCAGCTCGGTCACCCGGTAGGTGCCTGCCTCGACGCCGATGACCAGCATCCCGACCAGCATCGCCAGACCGCCGAACGTGGTGACCAGCAACGCCTGCATGCCCGCGGAGCGGCTCGCCCGCTTGGCCGGGTCGTGGCCGATCAGCAGGTAGGAGAAGACGGTGGTCAGCTCCCAGAACACGTAGAGCAGGAGCAGGTTGTCCGCCAGCACCAGGCCGAGCATCGCGCCGGCGAACGCAACGAAGGTGCCGGCGAACGAGGACAGGCCGGCGTCGTCGTCGGCGAAGTACCAGGCGCAGTAGGCCAGCACCAGGGCACCGATCCCGCTGACCACGAGCGCCATCACCCATTGCAGGGTGCCCATCGCGAACGCCAGCTGCAGGTCGAGGGCGGGCACCCACGAGATCACCTCGGTGATCACCGCGCCGTCGGAGACCCGCCCGGACCGGGTGAGCACCCAGCCGAAGGCCGTCAGGGGGACCAGCGCGAGCACCAGGAACGCTCGGCGTCCGAGGGCACGGAGCAAGGCCGGTGCAACGGCACCGGCCAGGAAGTGGGCGACAACCAGCGTTGTCAACGTGCGGCCTCCGGCGGTCGGGTCGATCCCGGACGGTCTTCCCGATCATCCTAGGGGGAGCACGGAAACAGCGACCGGGGCGAGGAGATCGCTCTCCCCGCCCCGGTCGGTTCGTCGGTCAGCCGGTTGGACCTTCCCTCAACGTGGGGGCGGTCCGTCGTACCGACGCTCGTCGACGTGCTTGGTTCGCGAGCGCTGCTGGTTCATCACCAGCGCCAGGATGATCGCGATCACACCCGCGACCATCAGGATGACGCCGAGCGTCTCGGTCTCCATGAACGGAATCTCGGTCTCCAACGCGAAGAAAATGATGGCGCCCAGGACCAGCAGCACCACGCCTACTCCGACACCCATTTGCTACCCCTATCGTTGCGGCGGTCGGGGAACCGCCGTTCTGAGCTCGTGCTCGTCCTTCCATGGCATACCCGCTGAAATGGGATGTCAATCAGGCACGGCGGCAAAACCCACAGGCTGGTACGGACGAGGGCCGCCCCACCGGAACGGTGAGACGGCCCTCGGCGAGGTCGATCGGTCAGAAGGACTCTTCGGGAAGGTCCATCAGCGAGAGGTCGGTGGCCTCGGCGATGGCGCGCTCCGCAGCCAGCTTGGGGAGCACGGTGCGGGCGAAGAACTGCGCCGCCGCGATCTTGCCCTCGTAGAACACCTGGTCCTTGTCGTTGACCTCACCACCGAGCTTGTTCAGCGCGACCTCGGCCTGACGCAGCAGCAGCCAGGCGCAGACGATGTCACCGAGCGCCATCAGCAGCCGGCTGGTGTTCAGCCCGACCTTGTAGATGTTGCGCTGGTCGCCGCCCTCGGCGTTCGGGTCCGAGGCCATCAGCTGGTTGATCAGTGCACCGACGATCGCCTGACCGTCCTCGAGGCCCTGGGCAAGCAGTCCCCGCTCCACCTTGAGCCGGCCGTTGCCCGCCTCGCTCCTGACGAACGACTCGATCTCCCCCGCGAGGTGGCCGAGTGCCTGCGCCTGGTCCTTCACGATCTTGCGGAAGAACAGGTCCTGGCCCTGGATGGCGGTGGTGCCCTCGTAGAGGGTGTCGATCTTGGCGTCGCGGACGTACTGCTCGATCGGGTACTCCTGCAGGAAGCCCGACCCGCCGAACGTCTGCAGCGACTCGGTCCCGAGCAGCACCCAGGACCGTTCCGACCCGTAGCCCTTGACGATCGGGAGCAGCAGGTCGTTGACCCGCTCGGCCAGCTCGTCGCGCTCGCCGTTGTGCTCGGCGACCTGCACCCGGTCCTGCCAGGTCGCGGTGTAGATCACCAGTGCGCGCAGCGCCTCGGCATGCGACTTCTGGGTCATCAGCGAACGGCGTACGTCGGGGTGGTGGGTGATCGTCACGCGCGGGGCGGTCTTGTCGGCCGCCTGGGACAGGTCGGCGCCCTGGACCCGGGTCTTGGCGTACTCGAGCGCGTTCAGGTAGCCGGTCGACAGGGTGGCGATCGCCTTGGTGCCGACCATCATCCGCGCGTTCTCGATGACCTGGAACATCTGCGCGATGCCGTCGTGGACCTCGCCGAGCAGCCAGCCCTTGGCCGGCTCGTCCTCGCCGAAGGTCACCTCGCAGGTGTTGGAGACCTTGATCCCCATCTTCTTCTCGACGTTGGTGACGTGGGCGCCGTTGCGTCGCCCGGTCAGCTCACCGGTCTCGGGGTCGAAGTCGTACTTCGGCACGATGAACAGCGACAGGCCCTTGGTGCCGGGTCCGCCGGCACCCTCGACGCCGACCGGCCGGGCCAGCACCAGGTGGATGATGTTCTCGCTCATGTCGTGCTCG
>JAICRS010000358.1 GCA_025966335.1 Nocardioidaceae bacterium | reverse complement strand
GGCCGGTGGCGAAGGCTCCGGGTCGGGTCCGCCCACCTGCGTCCGCCGCGACGGCCTCCTCGACCAGGAACGGGACGCCCTCGGACAGTCCCATCACCTCCTCGACCTGCGCGGCCGCGGGAAGCCGTCCGAGGAGGGCGGTGACCTGCTCGGTGACCTCGTCGAGGGCCAGCCGGGGCAGCACCACCCGGGACACGTGGGGGAGCCGGCACAGCTCAGTCACCAGAGCGGCGACATCGTCGGTGCCCGGTTCGTCGCTGCGGATGGTCACGATCACCAGCAGACGCTCCCGGCGTACCACCCGGACCAGATGCTCGAGCAGCTCGCGGCTGGACACGTCCGACCAGTGCAGGTCCTCCACCACCACGACGGTCGGCCGCTCGAGCGCGGTCGACATCAGGAGCCCGGCTACCGCTTCGTAGACCCGCCCGGGGGAAGGCGCATCCACCTCGGGTGTCAGTGACTCTGCAGTGCCGAGCGCCGGAAGCAGGTGGCTCAGCACGGCCCGGTCCGAACCCGCGCGGCCGGCGACCGACTCCGCACCGACGTGACGGACGAGGTCCCGCAGGATGTCGATCCAGGGCCCGAACGGGAGATGCCGCCCGGCCGCGACCGAGCAGTGCCCGACGACCACGCGGGCCGCGGCGGCCATCGGGTCGGCCGCGAGCTCGGCGACGAGCCGGCTCTTGCCGATCCCGGCCTCACCCTCGAGGACCAGCATCCGCGGTTCACCCTCGACCGCCGCTGCGACGGCCTGCCGCATCGTGTCGAGGACGGTTGTTCGCCCCACCAACCGTGCCGCGGTGACGGCACCCATGGGCCCATCGTCGCACCGGGGTCCGAGCACGGCTACCCGCCGACGAAATGCACGAGGCCCCGGACCGCAGTGGGTGGTCCGGGGCCTCTTGGCAGGTACAACGAGTCTTGCACTCTTTACTCGTTGGCGGACCCCCTCTGGAGGGTCCGCCAAGGTAAAACCTCAGTGCTTGCGCAGCTCTTCGCCCTCGATGCTGTGCCGACCGTCGAACTGGTGTCCGTCGGCGGCGCTGCCGTCGAGCTCGTAGTCGCCGCTGTAGTCGCCGGCGGGCAGGTGCTGGTGCCCGTCGGAGTGCATCGCCAGCTCGTGCTCGGCGTGGTGCCGGGCCTCCTCGAGCTCGGCCTCCGTCGGCTTCTGGATGTTCGAGCCGAACCAGTACCGCGACAGCTTCGCGCGGAGCGTGCCGGCCCGGCTGTTCGGCGCCTTCACCCCGTTCTCGTCCACACCCTGCGGGATCTCGTGCACCTGGTCCCGGTCCCGGGCGGTGAGCGTGTAGGCGTCGTCGGCGTCGATCGGGAGGTGGCGCTCGGCGTACGCACCCTCGGGGGAGCGCATGATGACACCGGTCTCGTAGCCGTGCAGCAGCCGTGCCTCGTCCTGACGCTGCAGCGAGATGCACCAGCGGCGGGCGATGATGAAGGCGATCACCGGTCCGACGAAGATCGCGATCCGCATGAACCAGGTGATGTAGTTCAGGTTCAGGTTGAACACGACCGCCAGGATGTCGTTGCCGCCGGCGGCCCAGAGCAGGCCGTAGAGCGTCATCATCGCCGTGAGGAACGCGGTGCGCGTCGGAGCGTTGCGCGGCCGCTGGAGCAGGTGGTGCTCCCGCTTGTCGCCGGTGATCCACGCCTCGATGAACGGGTACATCACGACCACACCGAAGATGATTCCGGGCGCGACCAGACCCGGGATCAGCACGTTCCAGCTGATTGTGGAGCCGAAGATCTCGGTCTCCCAGCCGGGCATGATCCGCAGC
>JAICRS010000162.1 GCA_025966335.1 Nocardioidaceae bacterium | reverse complement strand
TGGACTACCCCGGCGTCGGACCCGAGCACGCGTACCTCGCGGAGACCGGTCGGGCGACCTACCGGCCGGTGACCGACGCGGCCGCGATGGACGCGCTCTCCCTGCTGTCGCGGACCGAGGGGATCATCCCCGCGATCGAGTCCGCGCACGCCGTCGCCGGTGCGCTCGAGCTGGCCAAGGAGATGCCCGGGTCGACGATCCTGGTGAACCTCTCCGGCCGCGGCGACAAGGACATGGGCACCGCGATCGACTGGTTCGGCCTCGGTGAGACCCAGGCCGACGAGACCACCGGCGAGCCCGGGGACACGACGGCGGTGAACCAGGCATGACGACCCGCAGCATGTTCGAGGGCGCGAGGGCCGAGGGTCGTGCGGCGCTGGTCGGCTACCTGCCGGCCGGCTTCCCCGACGTCGAGGGCTCGATCGCCGCGATGCGGACGATGGTCGAGGCCGGTTGCGACCTGATCGAGGTCGGCCTGCCCTACAGCGACCCGGTGATGGACGGGCCGACGATCCAGGCCGCCGCGCAGCAGGCCCTCGAGGGCGGCGTGCGGACGTCCGACGTACTCCGCACCGTCGAGGCGGTTGCCGCCACCGGGACCCCGGTCGTGGTGATGACCTACTGGAACCCGGTCGAGCGGTACGGCGTGGACCGGTTCGCCGCCGACCTGGCGAGCGCCGGCGGCTCGGGACTGATCACCCCGGACCTGGTCCCCGACGAGGCGCAGGCGTGGGTGGCCGCGGCCGATGCGCACGACCTCGACAAGGTCTTCCTGGTCGCCCCGTCGTCGACCGACGCGCGGCTGGCGATGACCGTGCAGAGCTGCCGTGGGTTCGTCTATGCGACCGCGGTGATGGGGGTGACCGGGGCCCGCACCTCGACCAGCGACCTCGCCGGCCCGCTGGTGAAGCGGACCCGGGAGCTGACCGACCTACCCATCGGTGTCGGCCTGGGCGTCTCGAACGGTGACCAGGCGGCTGAGGTCGCCGGCTTCGCGGACGGGGTGATCGTGGGTTCGGCGTTCGTCCGTCGGCTGCTCGACGCCGGGACCGACCGGGCCAAGGGCCTCGCCTCGCTCGCCGAGCTGACCGAGGACCTCGCGCAGGGGGTCCGCCGTGGCTAGCACGCGACACCGCCTCGCCGTCGCGGCCGCAGCCGCCCTGGCCGGCGTACTCACCCTCTCCGCGTGCGGTGGGTCCGACGAGGGCCAGGCGCTGACGTCCGGTCTCACCGTGCACACCGACGACGGGATGAACGGCGCGGTGCTCACCGACCAGTACGTCATACCGGACACCACGCTGACCGCGACCGACGGCGCGGCCTACTCGCTGACCGCGGACACCACCAAGCCGGTCACGCTGGTGTTCTTCGGCTACACGAACTGCCCCGACATCTGCCAGGCGGTGATGGCCGACATCGCCTCGGCGATGACCCGGCTCGACAGCGCCGACCGGGACCGCGTCGACATGCTGTTCATCACCACCGACCCCGCCCGCGACGACCCGGCGGCGCTGCGGGAGTACCTCGACCGGTTCAACCCGCAGTTCGAGGGCCTGACCGGCGAGCTGCAGCGGATCGTGAAGATCGGCAACGAGCTCGGGGTGGCCATCGAGAAGGGCGCGAAGATGCCCTCGGGCGGCTACGAGGTCGCGCACGGCACCCAGATCATCGCGATCAACGCCAAGGACCGCGCACCGATCGTGTGGACCGAGGGGACGTCGGCGGGGGACCTCGCCGCGGACATCACCGAGCTGCTGCACCCGAACGGGTAGCCTCGCGCCGTGACCTCAGCCTTCATCCCGAGCCCCGACCAGGGTGTCTGGTACCTCGGCCCGTTCCCGATCCGCGCCTACGCGCTGTGCATCATCGCCGGCGTCGTCGTCGCGATCTGGCTCGGCGAGAAGCGGTGGGTCGCGCGCGGCGGGAAGCCCGGCCAGGTCGGCGACATCGCGATCTGGGCGATCCCGTTCGGGCTGGTCGGCGGCCGCCTCTACCACGTGATCACCGACTGGCAGCTCTACTTCGGGGAGGGCCAGGACCCGGTCGCCGCGCTCTACATCTGGCAGGGCGGCCTCGGGATCTGGGGCGCGGTGGCGCTCGGCGCGCTCGGCGCCTACATCGGCTGCCGCCGCAACGGCGTGAAGTTCCTGCCGTTCGGGGATGCCGTCGCGCCCGGGATCGTGATCGCCCAGGCGCTCGGCCGCTGGGGCAACTGGTTCAACCAGGAGCTGTTCGGCCGACCCACCACGGTGCCGTGGGCGCTGGAGATCGACCCGGCGTACCGCCCCGACGGCTACCAGCAGTTCGAGACGTTCCACCCGACTTTCCTCTACGAGTTCGTCTGGAACCTCGGCGTGGCCGGTCTGGTGATCTGGGCCGACCGGCGGTTCCGGCTCGGCTACGGCCGCGCGTTCGCGCTCTACGTCGCCGGCTACACCGCGGGCCGCGGCTGGATCGAGTACCTCCGCATCGACGAGGTCCAGGCCGACGACGTGTTCGGTCTGCGGCTCAACGTGTGGGTCTCGATCATCGTGTTCCTCGCCGCGGTCGGGTACTTCGTGTGGTCGTCCAAGCGGCACCCCGGGCGCGAGGAGGTCGTGCTTCGCGGTGGTACGTCGGACGCGGCGACTGTCTCGGGTGACACCTCAGCTGCTCCTGCTTCCGGCGGTACGTCGGACGCGGCGACTGTCGAGGGCGGGACCAATGTCGAAGGTGACCCGGCCGCGGGACCCATCGACCCGGAGCGCACCGATCCGGAGCGCACCGGCAGGCACAAGCCGGACGCCGGCTAGCCCGCATCTGACCGACGTCGACGGCTCGCGTCACAATCGCACACGTGTGCCGGAGTGACACGGATTCTTCGCGCGGACGTGTCACACCAGCACACGTGTGCTGTTGTGGCGGCCCGGGAGGCGGCTGGACCGCGTTTGCGCAGGTCAGGGAAGCCTTTCCTTCGATGAAATCGCCGTAGAAGCGGGATATTTTGACCTCATGACCACCGACCTGCCACCGGTTCCCGCCATCGAGCACGAGCACCCCGACGTCACCGGCGGGTGGCTCCGTCCGGCCGTGTTCGGTGCGATGGACGGGCTGGTGTCCAACGTCGCGCTGATCGCCGGTGTCGCGGGCGGGACCCGGGACGCCGTCGACACGCGCGCGGTCGTGCTGGCCGGGCTGGCCGGCCTGGCCGCCGGTGCGTTCTCGATGGCGGCGGGGGAGTACACCTCGGTCGCCAGCCAGTCCGAGGCCGCCGCGCGCGAGGTCGACAAGGAGCGCGCGGAGATCCTGCGCAACCCGGTGGGCGAGACCCGTGAGCTCGCGGCCATGTACGTGAAGAAGGGCATCGACGCCCACCTCGCGCAGGAGGTCGCCCGACAGGTGCACCTCGACGTGGACAACGCCGTCATCGTGCACGCCCGCGAGGAGCTCGGCGTCGACCCCCGCGACCTGCCCTCACCGAGGGTCGCGGCGGTGTCCTCGTTCCTGTCCTTCGGGATCGGCGCGCTGCTGCCGGTGCTGCCCTACCTGCTCGGAGCCGCCTCCCTCCTGCCCGCGCTGGTGATCACGCTGATCGCGCTGTTCGGCTGCGGCGCGGTCGTCACCCAGGTCACCAACCGGTCGTGGCTCTACGGCGGCACCCGGCAGATGCTGCTCGGCGCCGTCGCCGCCGGACTGACGTACGCGGTCGGCGCGGCGGTCGGCGCCAACCTCGGCTGACCGACTTGTCAGGCGCTGTGCGCGCTATAGCACGCACACGGCTTGACAAGTCGGCGGGCGATCCCAGGATGTGAGCGCCCCGTCTCGCGCACTGGTCGACATTCCGGGCGCGTGTTGTACGCTTTTCACTCCGCATGGGCCAACGTCGTCCCGCGCAATCTCAGCTTGAACACACCGGAACGATCTCGGACCAGGTGTGACGACGACGACGGGAGAGTGCCTCATGCAAGCATTCCCGCCGCCCCAGGGTCTCTACGACGGCCGGCACGAGCACGACGCGTGCGGTGTGGCCTTCGTTGCGACCCTGACAGGCGTTGCCAGCCACGACATCGTTGCCAAGGCGATCACCGCCCTGCGCAACCTGGAGCACCGCGGTGCGACCGGCGCGGAACCGGACTCCGGTGACGGCGCCGGCATCCTGCTCCAGGTGCCGGACACCTTCCTGCGCGCGGTCACCGCGGAAGCAGGCTTCGAGCTTCCTCCGGTTCACGCGTACGCCGTCGGCACCGCCTTCCTGCCCGGGGACGAGGAGCAGGTCGCGAAGACCCGGCAACGGATCGAGGAGATCGCCGCCGAGGAGGGCCTCAACGTCCTGGGCTGGCGCGACGTCCCGGTGAACCCCGAGCCGCTCGGGGCGACCGCGCTGTCGGTGATGCCGACGTTCAGCCAGCTGTTCGTCACCGCCGTCAGCGGCCGCCTGGTGGGGATGGCCCTGGAGCGGCTGGCCTTCTGCCTGCGCAAGCGCTCAGAGCGGGAGACCGACGTCTACTTCCCGTCGCTGTCGTCGCGGACCATCGCCTACAAGGGGATGCTCAACCCCGACCAGATCGACGTGTTCTACCCCGACCTGGTCGACGAGCGGATGATGTCCGCCGTCGCCGTGGTGCACTCCCGGTTCTCCACGAACACCTTCCCGAGCTGGCCGCTGTCGCACCCGTTCCGGTTCATCGCCCACAACGGCGAGATCAACACGGTAATGGGCAACCGGAACTGGATGCGGGCCCGCGAGGCGCTGCTCGACAGCGACCTGATCCCCGGCGACCTGGAGCGGCTCTACCCGATCTGTTCTCCGGGCGCCTCGGACTCGGCCTCCTTCGACGAGGTCCTCGAGCTGCTGCACATGGGCGGCCGGTCGCTCCCGCACTCGGTGCTGATGATGATCCCCGAGGCGTGGGAGAACCACACCGAGATGGACCCGGCCCGGCGCGCGTTCTACGAGTTCCACGCCTCGATGATGGAGCCCTGGGACGGCCCGGCGTGCGTGGTCTTCACCGACGGCAACCAGGTCGGTGCGGTGCTGGACCGCAACGGGCTGCGTCCCTCCCGCTACTGGGTCACCGACGACGGGCTGGTCGTGCTCGCCTCCGAGGTCGGTGTCCTCGACATCGACCCCGCGTCCGTCGTACGCAAGGGCCGGCTGCAGCCCGGCCGGATGTTCCTCGTCGACACGGCTGAGCACCGGATCATCGAGGACGAGGAGGTCAAGAGCGAGCTGGCCGCGGAGCATCCGTACGACGAGTGGCTGCACGCCGGGATCATCAACCTCGAGGACCTGCCCGACCGTGAGCACATCGTGCACACGCACGCCTCGGTCACGCGCCGCCAGCAGATCTTCGGCTACACCGAGGAGGAGCTGCGGATCCTGCTCACGCCGATGGCGAGGACCGGGGCCGAGCCGCTCGGGTCGATGGGCACCGACACCCCGATCGCGGCGCTCTCGACGCGGCCGCGGCTGCTGTTCGACTACTTCAGCCAGCTGTTCGCGCAGGTGACGAACCCGCCGCTGGACGCGATCCGGGAGGAGCTGGTGACCTCGCTGCAGGGCACCATCGGCCCGGAGGCGAACCTGCTGGACCCGGCGCCGGCGTCCTGCCGGCAGGTGGTGCTGCCGTTCCCGGTCATCGACAACGACGAGCTGGCCAAGCTGCGGCACATCAACCGCGACGGCGACCTGCCCGGCTACGCCACGCACGTCTCCCGCGGCCTCTACGACGTCGAGGGCGGCGGTGCGGCACTGGCGGAGCGGATCGACGAGATCTGCGCCGAGGTGTCCGCGGCGATCGCGGGCGGTGCGCGGATCATCGTGCTCTCGGACCGGCACTCGACCGCCGACCTCGCGCCGATCCCGTCGCTGCTGCTCACCGGCGCGGTGCACCACCACCTGGTCCGCGAGAAGACCCGCACCCAGGTCGGCCTGGTCGTCGAGGCCGGTGACGTGCGCGAGGTGCACCACGTCGCGCTGCTGATCGGGTACGGCGCCGCCGCGGTCAACCCGTACCTGGCGATGGAGTCCGTCGAGGACCTGGCCCGCGACGGCTACTACGTCGACGTCGCGCCGGAGCAGGCCGTGCGGAACCTGGTGAAGTCGCTCGGCAAGGGCGTGCTCAAGGTGATGAGCAAGATGGGTGTGTCGACGGTCGCGTCCTACACCGGCGCCCAGATCTTCGAGGCGGTCGGCCTGGCCCAGCCGCTGGTCGACCGGTACTTCACCGGCACCGTGTCCAAGCTCGGCGGGATCGGCCTGGACACGGTCGCCGAGGAGGTCGCCCGCCGGCACCGCAAGGCCTACCCGGTCGACGGGCTGCCGCCGGCACACCGCGCCCTCGAGGTCGGCGGCGAGTACCAGTGGCGCCGCGAGGGCGAGCCGCACCTGTTCGACCCGGAGACCGTGTTCCGGCTGCAGCACTCCACCCGCAGCGGTCGCTACGACGTGTTCAAGCAGTACACCGCCCGGGTGGACGCGCAGTCCGAGCGCCTCATGACCTTGCGGGGCCTGTTCAAGTTCAAGGGCGACCGTCAGCCGATCCCGATCGAGGAGGTCGAGCCCGTCTCGGAGATCGTGAAGCGGTTCTCCACCGGCGCGATGTCCTACGGGTCGATCAGCCAGGAGGCGCACGAGACGCTCGCGATCGCGATGAACCGGCTGGGCGGCAAGTCCAACACCGGTGAGGGCGGCGAGGACGCCGACCGGCTCTACGACCCCGAGCGGCGCTCGTCGATCAAGCAGGTCGCGTCCGGCCGGTTCGGGGTGACCTCGGAGTACCTCACCAACGCCGACGACATCCAGATCAAGATGGCGCAGGGCGCGAAGCCCGGTGAGGGCGGTCAGCTGCCCGGGCACAAGGTATACCCGTGGGTGGCCAAGACCAGGCACAGTACGCCGGGCGTGGGACTGATCTCGCCGCCACC
>JAICRS010000233.1 GCA_025966335.1 Nocardioidaceae bacterium | reverse complement strand
GGTCCAGCGGTACCTCGCCGAGGGCGAGGCCGCCTTCGAACCCCGCTCGAGACGCCCGCACTCCAGCCCCCGGGCGGTCCCAGCTGCCGTCGAGGACGAGATCGTTCGGCTCCGCAAGGATCTGTCCCGGCAGGGACTGGACGCCGGCGCGGACACCATCCGCAGCCACCTGGCCCGTCGCACCCCGAGGTCGCAGACCTCGTCGGCGACCGCACCGCCCTCGGTCTCGACGATCTGGCGGATCCTGACCCGCCGCGGATTCGTGACCCCCCAGCCGCAGAAGCGACCCCGCTCGTCCTGGCACCGCTTCGAAGCCGAACAGCCCAACGAACGCTGGCAAGCCGACACCACCCACTGGCAACTCGCCGACGACACACCGGTGGAGATCCTCAACCTTCTCGACGACCACTCCCGCCTCGCCCTGGCGTGTGTCCCCCGACGCACCATCACCGGACCCGACGTTCTCCACGCCTTCCAGGGCGCCTTCGTGCGCTGGGGAATCCCCGCCAGCGTGCTCACCGACAACGGGGCGGTCTTCACCGGTTCACCCCGCCGCGGCGGCAGGGTCGCCCTCGAGATCGAGCTCGGCCGCCTCGGCATCCGGTTCGACCACTCCCGCGCCAACCACCCACAGACCCAGGGCAAGGTAGAGCGCTTCCAACAAACCGAGAAGAGGTGGCTGGCCGCGCAGCCACCGGCCAAGACCATCGCAGGCTTGCAGCGCCAACTCACCCGGTTCCGCCGCTACTACAACGAGGTTCGACCGCACCGGGCCCTGGACCGCCGGACCCCCTGGCAGGCCTACACCGCCCGACCCAAGGCCACCGCCACCGGCCCCTACATCGACCCGCACTGGCGGGTCCGGCACGACCGCGTCGACCAGGCCGGCACCGTTACCTTGCGCTACAACAGCCGCCTTCATCACATCGGCATCGGACGCCTCCACGCCGGCACCCGGATCACCCTGCTCGTCGACGACCTGCATATCCGGGTGATCGACCGCCACACCGGCGAGCTCCTCCGCGAGCTCACCCTCGACCCCAGCCGCGACTTCCAGCCCCGCGGAGTCCCGCCTGGACCTCCCAAGAAGAACCCCTGAAATGCAACGATGTCCCGAGACACCTGTCAACGGTGTCCCGGGACATCACATTTGTAGCGGGGGCAGGATTTGAACCTGCGACCTCTGGGTTATGAGCCCAGCGAGCTACCGAGCTGCTCCACCCCGCGTCGGTAAACACAAGACTACGGGACGGAAACCGCTCAAACCAAATCGTGTGCTGTGTCCCCGCTCACTCCCCCGCTGACGACTCGGCGGAGCCGGACGGAGACGGCTCACCCGGTGACGGCTCAGCCGAGGGCGCCGCCGAAGCTCCGGCCGCCTCGAGCGCCTGAGCAACGAGGTCCCGCGCGCGCTCCTGCGCCTCGCCGTATCCCGCGAAGTCCCCTTCCTGCAGAGCCTGCTCGGCCTCGGCGAAGGCCTCTTCGGCCTCCTCCAGCAACGAAGCCACGTCATCACTGACACCCGGCCCACCGGGCTGTCCCGGCTCGTCGGGCTCCCCCGGAACACCCGGCTCGGCCGGGTCGCCCGGATCACCGAACGGCTCGTCGCCGTCGGTGATCCCGAGGACGTCGTTCAACGCGGACGCGAGCGTCGGTCCGTAGCCGACGTCCTTGCCGAACGACACCAGCACGTAGCGCAGCACCGGGTAGGTTCCCTCGCCGGACTCACGCAGCGTGTAGAGCGGCTGCACATAGAGCAGTCCGTCACCCACCGGCAGCGTCAGCAGGTTGCCGAACAGCGCCTTGGAGTTGGTCCGGGTGAACGCGAGCAGCGCATCCTGGATCTCCTGGTCGGCCGCGAACTGGTTCGCGATCTGCGACGGGCCGGGGATCTGGGTGTTGCCGGGCAGCCGCAGGATCCGGATCTGCCCGTACTCCTCCTCGGCCGCGTCGGCGTCCACCGAGATGAAGGACGCCAGGTTCTGCCGCTTCTGGGGCACGTAGACGCTCGTCAACGAGAACACCGGCTCGTCCGCACCGCCCGGTGTCTGCACCGAGAGGCGGTACGGCGGCTGCGACCGGTTCTTGTTGGTCGGGTCCTGAGGCACGTTCCACTCGTCGCTGCCCTCGTAGAACGTCTTGGGCTGCGTCACGTGGTACTCCGCGAGCAGGTTGCGCTGCACCTTGAACAGGTCCTCGGGGTAGCGCATGTGGGAGAGCAGCTCCTCGGGGATCGACGCCTTGTCCTCCACCACGTCCGGGAACGCCGCCGACCAGGCCCTCAGGATCGGATCCTCCTCGTCCCACTCGTAGAGCGTGACCGTGCCGTCGTACGCGTCCACCACGGCCTTCACCGAGTTGCGGATGTAGTTGATCTCATCGGTCGGCAACGTGGCGTACGCGGTGCGCGGGTTGAGTGCGTCCGAGGTCATGTCCGACAGCGAGCGCTTCTCCGAGATCGGGTAGCGGTCGGTGGTGGTGTAGGCGTCGAGGATCCAGACCACGCGCCCGTCGACCACCGCCGGGTAGGAGTCGCCGTCGACGGTCAGCCACGGAGCGACCTTCTGCACCCGCAGCCGCGGCTCGCGGTCGTAGAGGATCTTGGAGTTCTCGTTGACCCGGTTCGACAGCACGATGTTCGGCTCGCTGAACTTCACTGCGTAGAGCAGCTTGTTGAGCAGCCCGCCGATCGGCACGCCGGCCTGGCCGTCGTACGTGTTCGTCTCCGAGCTGCCGCCCGGGCCCTGGCCCTCGGGGATGTCGAGCTCCACGTCGCGGCCACCCTCGCTGCCGACCACGGAGTACTCCGGGCTCTTCTCACCGAAGTAGATCCGTGGCTGGTAGCCATCGTTGAGCTGGGTGAGGTCCCCCCGCGGCGGGATGTCCTGCTCGGCCCACTCCGGCTCACCGTCGTTGGCCTCGAGCACACCCTCGCTGTTGCGCTGGTTGCCGTAGGCGGCGATCACGCCGTACCCGTGGGTGTAGACGGTGTGCAGGTTGGCCCAGTTGCGCTGCTCGTCGGGCAGACCCGACTGGTCGAGCTCGCGGACCGCGACCACCATGTCGCGCAACTCCCCGTTGACCGGGTAGCGGTCCACGTCGAGCACGTCGGGAACGCTGTAGTAACCGCGCACCTGCTGCAGCTGCTCGAAGGTGTCGGAGACCAGCGCCGGGTCCAGCAGCCGGATCCCGGGGATCGACTGCGCGTCGTTGCGCAGCTCGTCGGGTCGCAGCGACGTCTTGGCCGCGTACGGCGTGACCTCCACGTCGTCGATGTCGTACGCCGCCCTCGTCGCCTCGATGTTCCTGTTGATGTAGGGCGCCTCCTTGTCCGGCTCCGACGGCTCGACCTGAAACTGCTGGACGATCCCCGGCCACAGCGCGCCGAGCAGGATCGCCGACAGCGCCAGCAGCGCGAGGCCGACCGACGGGAGCATCCAGGTGCGGCGGAAGATGTTCGCGAAGAACAGCAGTGCACAGATCAGCGCGATGAACATCAAGATGTTCTTCGACGGCAGCACCGCATGGTCGTCGGTGTAGGTCATCCCGGTGATCAGGCCGCCGGTGTCGGTGGTCAGGTCGAACCGATCCAGCCAGTAGTCGACGGCCTTGAACAGCACGAACAGGCCGAGCAGCACCGAGATCTGCACCTGGGCCGCACCGGAGAACTTGTCACCCTGCGCCTGGAGCCGGATCCCGCCGAACAGGTAGTGCACCAGCGCCGCGACGAGCAGCGCCACGACCGTGATCGCCATCCCGAAGTTGACCAGGTAGTGCAACCACGGCAGCTCGAAGACGTAGAAGCCGATGTCCCGGTTGAAGTACGGGTCGGTCGCACCGAACGGCTGGGAGTTCCGCCACAGCAGGAAGTCGCGCCAGTGTCCGGCACCCGACGTGCCGGCGAAGATCGCCAGCAGGCCACTGGTCCCGATCAGCAGCCAGCGGCGCAGCGGGTCCACGACCTCGCGGTAGCGGTCCAGGCTGGCCTGCTCCAACGAGGCTGGCCGGAACATCGGCCGGAACCGGTAGGCAAGGAACATGTTCGCGCCGATGAAGACGCCCATCAGCAGGCCGAACACGATGAACAGCATCACCCGGGTGCCGAGCATCTTGCTGAACACCGAGGAGTAGTCCAGCGCGCTGAACCACAGCCGGTCGGTCCAGATCCCGGTGAAGACCGAGACCAGGAAGAAGGCGATCACCAGCACGACGGCGGTGCCGATCAGCGCCCGCGAACGCTGCGGCGGCGCTGAGGCCGTCGCTGCTCGGGGCCGGGCCGGCGGGGGGTCGTCGAAGAAACCGCTCACGGTGTTCCTTTGGTCTCAGTGCTCGAGGGTGCTGAGCAACAACTGTAGGAGCGCCGGCACCAGGTCGGTGCTCTCCACAACGGACTTGTCATCATCATGTGACTTCAACCGCAGCGCGCAGTAGGTGGATCCTTCCCGGGTGGCTCCGGCGACGATGCGGACCTCCTGCCGGTCGGGGTGCGCCGCGGCGTACTCCTCGGCGGCTCGTGGGTCCTCCGGGATCGCGTCGTCGGACCCGGGTGGCAGCACGAGTCGTTCGACGACGGCCGCGCAGCCGAACACCTCCGCGGGCCACATGATGTGTTCGAGCGTCTGCTCCAGGGTCTGGTC
>JAICRS010000222.1 GCA_025966335.1 Nocardioidaceae bacterium | reverse complement strand
CGTCGGTGCCCACGGCGCCGCGGAAGTACTTGGTGGTGACGATGGTCGAGGCGTTGACCGACCAGGTGGACGGGAACTCCACACCGCGCTGCTCGAAGACCGTGTCGCCGGTCTTCCAGTTGGTCTGCACGACATCGCGACGCTCCCAGGTGAGCTCGTCGTAGGGGTGCAGGCCCTCGGTGCTGAACACCCTCGAGATGCTCATCCCGGCGCCGGCCTTGGCTGCGGCCTTGCCGGTGTTCACCGTCTCGGTCATGGGCTCTCCTCGTGCTTCCTCGTGTGGGCACTGCTCTGGCTGGTGGTGCTGGTGGCCTCGGCGGCCACCGGGGTGGTGCGCCCGGGACGGACTGCTTCCCCACAATCCATCCCGGGCGGTCTGGGTCAGCCCGATCTGGCGGGCTGTGGCTCCGCGTGGTCTCGTGACGGTCGCTGTGCGACCTCGTCGACCAGCGGTAGCGCGGCGGATCTCTCCGCTCGGAGCAGGGCGATCTCGTCCTCGAAGTCGTCGGCGGACTCGAAGGCCCGGTAGACCGAGGCGAACCGCAGGTAGGCGACCTCGTCGAGCTCGCGGAGCGGGCCGAGGATCGCCAGGCCCACCTCGTGGGCCGGCACCTCGGCGGCCCCCTCGAGCCGCAGCGTGTCCTCGACCGCCTGGCCCAGGCAGGCCAGCTGGTCCTCGGTGACCGGACGGCCCTTGCAGGCCTTGCGGACGCCGGCGACGGCCTTCTCGCGGGTGAACGGCTCGGTCGCGCCGGACCGCTTGAGCACGGTCAGCTGCATCTGCTCGACGGTGGTGAACCGCTTCTGGCAGGCCGAGCACGACCGACGTCGGCGGATCGACGTACCGTCGTCGGAGACGCGCGAGTCGATGACCCGGGTGTCGGTGTCGCGGCAGTACGGACAGTGCATTCCAGGCCTCCTTCTCGCTGGTCAGGGCGCGCCGAGGAGAACTCACCCTCCCCTGTGGATAACGTCCGTGGAACGGTCAGTAATCCGGGCTGGACTGTGAGTCTCGGAGCCTTGCCTGTGGAAACGATGTGGATAACTACATCGGTGTAACTTCACTATATGTAGGGGCTGGTCCCCTGGCAAGCCCCTAGATAGGCGAGTCTCGATTGCCGCAGGTCAGAGGGGCGCGACACGCTCAGGGCGGCGCGACGGGTGGTACAGACCGGCTCCGCCGCGGGGGCCAGAATGGCCCCGTGGAGTCATCGGGCAAGCACGCCGGCAAGCGCCGTGCCGAGCCCGCTCCCCGGGCGCCCGCAAGCGCGCGTGGCGAGTCCTCGGGTCGCCCGTGGGCCAAGCTCCTCCCGCTCGCCCTGGGGGTGACGCTCTGCGTGGTGGCGTGGGGGTACCTCGTGTACGCCGCCATCGACTTCGGCGCGACCGCGCGCGGTGGGGAGACCCGGGCGTGGTGGTTCCTGGCGATGGCCTCCCTGGGCGCGGTGGTCTGCCTGTTCGTCGGCCTGCTGCTCGTCGCCCGCCTGATGCGGCTGGTCGGCGTCACCCAGGCCGAGGATGCCGGACCACCAGCCCCGCGGCCGATCGGCGGCAAGCGGGCGGCGCGATGAACGCCGACCCCAGCTCTGGGTACTCCGGCACCCCGCTCCCCCAGAAGCTCGGCATCAAGCCCGACCACGTGCTGCTCCTCGACGGTCAGCCCGCCGACCTGGACCTCGGCGACCTGCCGGCCGGGAGCGTCGTCCGCCGCCTGCCGCGCCCGGGCAGTCAGCTGGACGTCACCCTGACCTGGCACACCTCGTTCGCCGGCCTGGAGAAGAGGCTGCCCGTGCTCTTCGAGCGCACCTCCACTGCCGGGATGGTGTGGGTGTGCTGGCCGAAGAGGGCCAGCAAGATGCCGACCGACCTCGACGAGAACAAGGTGCGTGACCTGGGCCTCGAGCTCGGGTTCGTGGACGTCAAGGTGGCCGCCATCGACGGCACCTGGTCGGGGTTGAAGTTCGTGCGGAGGTTGCGGGACCGGTGAACGGTTGCCTCATTCTTCACTGGGTTTCGAGGCTCGTCGCTGGCGCTCCTCGCACCTCAACCATCGAAGACCGCGAAGGGCGGGACCGGATGGTCCCGCCCTTCGTCTTCCCCGGTCCGCCAGCCGGGGTCGAGTCGGCCAGCGAAGTCTGTGGTGTCGCTCAGTCGGTGGGGACCCGGAGCCGCTGGCCGGCCAGGACCATCCCGGACTCGAGGGCGTTGAGGCGCTCGATGCGGTCGACCATGGCGCGGACGTCGCCCTCGCCGGTGGCGGCGGCCGCGTCGGCAGCGATGCCCCAGAGGGTGTCGCCGGTGCCGACCTGGACGCCGCGCGTGGGGTCGGGAGCGCCCGGGCGCTCGGTGGCGGCCGAGCCGGCCCCGAGGAAGATGCCGCCGGCCAGCGCGAGCGCCAGGCCGAGCAGGAGGACGGTGACGCGACCGCGGCGGGTCAGCCGGACGGTCGAGGGGCGCTCGGCGCGACGCACGGCCGGTCGGGCCACCCGCGCCGGGCTGAGGCGGACCTCGTGGATCGTCATCGTGCTCATCGGGACCTCCTGGGGAAGAATGGGGCGTTCGATCCCTGTCTAACGGTGACCACCGACATCGGTTCCGGCCCCCGCTCGATCAGACGTTCGATCGAACATGTGATCGAGAGTAGAGCATGTGTTCGAACGATCGCAAGCCCCCATTCGCACAGCTGTTCGAGACACGCCGTTCGAACACGTGTTTGAACATCGGCCCCTCGGACCACTACCGTGACGCCATGGCAACCGAGGACTCACCGGCCGGCCGGGCAGGTTCACGCTCCCGCGGCAAGGCTCACTCCAAGGTCAGCGAGCTGCCCGACGGCCCGCCCGACGCGACCGGCCTCACGCCCCGGCAGCAGCGCGTGCTGGCCCACATCAAGGAAGCCATCGAGAAGCGCGGCTACCCGCCGAGCATGCGCGAGATCGGCGAGGCCGTGGGGCTCACGAGCTCCTCGAGCGTGGCCCACCAGCTCCGGGTGCTGGAGGAGAAGGGCTTCCTCAAGCGAGACCCCAACCGGCCGCGCGCCCTCGAGGTGTTCCTGCCCGAGGTGATGGCGGCGCGGCGCTCGCTCGGCGCTGCCGAGGAGACCCAGTACGACGAGACCGACATCGGCGACACCGTGACGCCGGCGACCTACGTCCCCGTGCTCGGCCGGATCGCGGCCGGCGGCCCGATCCTGGCCGAGGAGCGGGTCGAGGACGTCTTCCCGCTGCCCAAGCAGCTCGTCGGCGAGGGCACCCTCTTCCTGCTGCGGGTCTCGGGCGACTCGATGGTCGACGCCGCGATCTGCGACGGCGACTACGTCGTCATCCGCCAGGAGCAGACCGCCGAGAACGGCGACATCGTGGCCGCCCTGATCGACGGCGAGGCCACGGTCAAGACGTTCCGGCGGAAGAACGGCCAGCTCTGGCTGTTGCCGCACAACGCGGCGTACGACCCGATCGACGGCACCAACGCCAGCATTCTCGGCATCGTCACGGCCGTCCTGCGCAAGGTGTAGCCGCGTCCGCCTGACCCTGCGCGTCAGTTGTGCGGATTCGGTGGAGAACGCCGTGCCCGCTTGCGGAATGCGGACCGCACCGATGAACGTTGACCCCAAAGGCGGTCTGACAACCATGAGGGTGTCGGCGCCGGCTGACATCCTGGGAGGAACGGCCGGTATCCACGACCGTGCCGGGGCCTCCTCAGGGGGAGGCCGGGGTAACAACTGATGTGCAGAAGTTGAGCGAACGGGGCAGGCTCTAACCATGGGGAGCACGGGGAGCACGGAGAGCAAGGTCCGGGAGGTAGCCGAGAAGAAGGCGACCACCCGGGGCTGGCGCGCGGCCCTCGTCGAGATGTTCATCATTCTCGCCCTGTATGTCGCCTACTCCGGGTCCCGCCTCTTCGCGAGCGACTCCTTGCGCCCGGCCCAGCGCCGCGCTGCCGAGCTCCTCGACATCGAGAGCGCGCTGCACCTCTCGTGGGAGGGCGCGCTCAACCAGGTCTTCGCGGTCTCCCGCGGGCTCAGCCTCTTCGGCAGCTTCTGGTACGCCACCGCGCACTACGTGGTGACGGCCGTCGTCCTCGTCTGGCTCTACCGCCGCGGGGCCGACGTGTACGTGCCGGCCCGCCGCGCGCTGCTCGTCGGCACGATCATCGCGCTGGTCGCCTATCTCCTGCTGCCGACCGCTCCGCCGCGGCTCTTCGGCGGGTACGCCGACGTGCTGGCGCTGACGTCCGGTGACGGGTGGTGGGGCGGCGACGCCTCGGCGCCCAAGGGCCTGGGCGGCCTGACCAACCAGCTCGCCGCGTTCCCGTCCCTGCACGCCGGCTGGGCCCTGTGGGTGGCGATGGTGCTGCAACGCCACGCTCCGCACCGCTGGATGCGGATCGCCGGCTGGGCACACGCCTTCATCACCGGGCTGGTCGTGGTCGGCACCGGCAACCACTGGGTCGCCGACGTGCTGATCGGGTGGCTGGTGATCTGGCTCGGCTTCGAGCTGACCTCAGGCGCGACCGGCGCCCGTCTCGGCCAGGCGGTTCAGGGCCTTGCGCACCACGTCGGGATCGGTCGTGGCCCACATGGGCGGGAGGCTGGCCTTCAGGAAGCCGCCGTAACGCGCGGTGACCAGCCGCGGATCGAGGACGGCGACCACGCCGCGGTCGGTCGCGTTCCGGATCAGCCGACCGGTCCCCTGCGCGAGTAGCAGGGCGGCGTGGGTGGCGGCCACCTGCATGAAGCCGTTGCCGCCCGCCTGGTCGGCCGCGCGCTGCCGCGCCGACATCAGCGGGTCGTCGGGCCGGGGGAACGGGATCCGGTCGATGATCACCAGCTGGCACGTCTCGCCGGGCACGTCGAGGCCCTGCCACAGGCTCAGCGTCCCGAACAGGCACGTGTGGGGGTCCGCGACGAACTGCCGCGCCAGCTCGGGCAGCTGCGCGTCGCCCTGTGCGAGCGTGGTCAGGTGCGGCAACCGGGTGCGTACCTCGGCCGCCGCCGTCTCCGCGGCGCGCCGTGAGCTGAACAGCCCGAGCGTGCGCCCCTCGGCG
>JAICRS010000082.1 GCA_025966335.1 Nocardioidaceae bacterium | reverse complement strand
TCACCATCGGCTGCGCGCAACACGTCTGCGCCTCTGGGAACTCCACGTCGACGCCGAGGCGCCGGAGCAGCGTGACGACGGCCTTGCCGGTGTCGGGGAACATCGCGTCGTTGACGCAGGTGACCATCAGCGCGACCCTCATGCCACTCACCCTGGCACAGAGTTCTCAGGGTGTGGGGCCGCCATAGGGGACGCACGCCCTGACAACTCGGGGTGGATGCGGGCCTCGGCGGCATCCCAGTCCGCAGCCGACCCGCTCGGCACAAAGCGGACCAGGTCGTGCGTACGACGGACCAGCGCTCGCATCGCGGACAGGTCCGGCAGGTCCACGCCGAGCGCACGCGCCTGGACGAGCACGTTGCCCAGCGCAGCGGCCTCCACGGGCCCGGCGAGAACCGGCACGCCGCACGCGTCAGCGGTGAGCCGGCACAGGAGATCGTTGCGGGCACCACCGCCGACGACGTGCACGACGTCGACATGGCGCCCACTCAGTGCCGCGGCCTGGCGCACGTTTCGTCGGTAGGCCAGCGCCAGGCTGTCCAGGATGCAGCGCACGACTTCGGCCGGCGATGAGGGGATCGGCTGACCCGTTGCCTCACAGGCCGCGGCGATCCGCGCCTCCATGTCACCCGGCGGCAGGAACTCCGGCGTCTCCAGGTCCACGACCGAGGCCAGCGGCGGCACCTCAGCAGCGGCCGCCAGAAGACCTGACAGGTCAACAGAAGCGCCCGCGCTGGACCACGTCCGGCACGCTTCCGACAGCACCCAGAGGCCGGACACGTTGCGCAGGAAGCGGATCGTGCCGTCGACACCGCCCTCATTGGTGAAGTCCGCCTCGCGGGCGGCCTCGGTCAGCACGGGCTCATCGAGCTCCACACCGACCAGCGACCAGGTGCCGGAGGAGATGTACGCCGTGCGCGTCCGGTCCTCGAACGGGACACCGACGACGGCCGAGGCGGTGTCATGGGACCCCACCGCGATCACCGGCGTGGATCCCGGCAGACCGGCCTCCTCGGCGACGGACGGCAGCAGCGTCCCGATCGTCGACCCCGGCTCGCGGAGCGGTGGCAGGAGGCGAGTGGGTACGCCGACCCGGGCGGCCAGCTCCCCGGCCCACGACCTCGCCCGCACGTCGTACAGCTGGGTGGTCGACGCGTTCGTGTGCTCGGCCCCGACGACGCCGGTCAACCAGTACGCCAGCAGGTCGGGGACGAGCAGCATGGTCTCCGCGCGCTCGAGCAGGTCGGGCGCGGAGACCAGCTGGTAGAGGGTGTTGAACGGGAGCTGCTGCAGGCCGGTGGTCGCGTAGAGCTCCGTCTCCGGGACGGTCTTCACCACGCGTTCGCGCACGCCGTCGGTCCGCGGGTCCCGGTGGCTGACCGGGTTGCCGATCAGCGCACCGGTGCGGTCGAGCAGCCCGTAGTCGACCGCCCACGAGTCGATCCCGATCGCGTCGACGGGACCGGCAGCCGCAGCGAGCCGCATGCCCGCCAGCACCTCGCGGTAGATGCCGAGGATGTCCCAGTAGAGGGTTCCCCCGGCGCACACCGGGCCGTTCGGAAACCGGTGCACCTCCTCGAGCTCGAGCACTCCCGGCCCGACGCGGCCGACCATCACGCGGCCGCTGGTCGCCCCGAGATCGACCGCAGCCATGCCCACGATGCCGGTCATCTCAGCGCAGGAAGCCCGCGGCCACGCCGGCGTCGACCGGGATGTGCAGACCGGTCGTGTGCGAGAGGTCCCCGGCGGTCAGCGCGAACACCGCGTTGGCGACGTGCTCGGGCAGCACCTCGCGCTTGAGGATCGTCCGCTGGGCGTAGAACGCGCCGAGGTCCTTCTCATCGACGCCGTAGACGGCGGCTCGCTGCGCGCCCCAACCCTTCGCGAAGATCCCCGAGCCGCGGACGACCCCGTCGGGGTTCACGCCGTTGACCCGGATCCCGTGCTCGCCGAGCTCGGCCGCAAGCAGCCGGACCTGGTGCGCCTGGTCGGCCTTGGCCGCGCCGTAGGCGACGTTGTTCGGCCCCGCGAAGACGGAGTTCTTCGAGGAGATGTAGACGATGTCGCCACCCATCCCCTGCTCGGCCATCACCTTGGCGACCGCGCGCGAGACCAGGAACGAGCCCTTCGCCATCACGTCGTGCTGCAGGTCCCAGTCCTTCTCGGTGGTCTCCAGCAGCGGTTTGGAGATCGACAGCCCGGCGTTGTTCACCACCAGGTCGACCCCGCCGAAGGCGAGCGCCGCCGCGTCCACGGCGGCCTGCACAGCAGATGCATCCGTCACGTTGGCGACCACGGCGATCGCCCTGTCCGCGTTGCCGATTCCGGATGCAACCGCAGTCGCCCCTGCCTCGTCCAGGTCAGCCACCACGACGCAGGCGCCCTCGGCACCGAGCCGCTCGGCGATCGCCTTCCCGATCCCGGAACCGGCACCGGTCACCAACGCAACCCGTCCGGCCAACGGCTTCGGCTTCGGCATCCTCTGGAGCTTGGCCTCCTCGAGCGCCCAGTACTCGATCCGGAACTTCTCGCTCTCGTCGATCGGGGCGTACGTCGAGACCGCCTCCGCGCCGCGCATCACGTTGATCGCGTTCACGTAGAACTCACCGGCGACGCGGGCGGTCTGCTTGTCCTTGCCGAAGGAGAACATCCCCACTCCGGGCACCAGCACGATCGCCGGGTCCGCCCCGCGCATCGGCGGGCTGTCCGACACGGCGTGCCGGTCGTAGTAGGCGGCGTACTCCTCGCGGTAGGCGATGTGCAGCTCCGTGAGCCGCAGCACGACGTCCTCGAGCGGCGCGGTCGCGGGAACGTCGAGCACCAGCGGCCGCACCTTGGTCCGCAGGAAGTGGTCCGGGCAGGACGTGCCGAGCGCAGCGAGCGGTTGCAGCTTCTCCCGGGACAGGAACTCGAGTACGACGTCGCTGTCGGTGAAGTGCCCGAGCTGCGGAGCATCGGTGGAGGCCAGCCCCCGGATCACTGGGGCCAAGGCTGCCGCGCGCGCCCTCCGCTCAGCCGACGACAGTGGTTCGAAGCCGGGGACGACGGCACCGAACGGCTCCGCCTTGCCGTGCGCCGCGAGGAACTGCTCCGCGGTGCGGATGATCTCGAGCGAGTTCTTCTCGCACTCCTCCGACGTGTCGCCCCAGGCGGTGATGCCGTGCCCACCGAGGATCACGCCGATCGCCTGCGGGTTGGCCTGCTTCACCTCGGCGATGTCGAGGCCGAGCTGGAAGCCGGGCCGGCGCCAGTCGACCCAGGCGACCCGGTCCCCGAAGCACTCCTTGGTCAGCGCCTCACCGTCGGCGGCGGTGGCCAGCGCGATGCCGGAGTCCGGATGCAGGTGGTCGATGTGGGAGGCGTCGACGAGCCCGTGCATGGCGGTGTCGATCGACGGTGCCGCACCGCCGCGGCCGTGCAGGCAGTAGTCGAACGCGGCGACCATCTCGTCCTCGCGCTCGACGCCCGGGTAGACGTCGACGAGTGCGCGGAGCCGGTCGAGCCGGAGAACGGCCAGGCCGGGCTCGGTCAGCGTGCCGAGATCACCGCCCGATCCCTTGACCCAGAGCAGCTCGGTCGGCTGCGAGGTCACCGGGTCGGTCACCGTGCCCTTCGCGGAGGTGTTTCCCCCTGCGTAGTTGGTGTTCCGCGGGTCCGCACCCAGGCGGTTCGACCGCGCGATCAGCTCTTCGGGCGTCGACTTGGTCATCAGTTCCATCCTGCCTGGGCGCCGCCTACGCGGTCGGCCTCGATCTGTTCCTGGTAGCCACTGGCGAGGTAGGCCCGCATCGGGTCCGCGGGCAGGCCACGCTCCTCACGCCAGCCGGCGAGGTCGCGTCGCACGTCGGTGTAGAACGCGTCCATGAAGATCTCATTGGCCAGCAGTACGTCGCCCGTGGCGCGTGCGTCCTCGAGGGCCGCCGTGTCGAGCAGCAGGGCCCGGGCGACCATCTCCTGGACGTTGAGCACCGACCGGATCTGGCCCGGGATCTTGTTCTCGATGTTGTGGCACTGGTCGAGCATCAGCGCCACGTCACCGTCGGCTCCGAACCCGCCACCCCGGATCACCTCGACGAGGATCCGGAACAGCTGGAACGGGTCGGCCGCACCGACGATCAGGTCGTCGTCGGCGTAGAAGCGGCTGTTGAAGTCGAACGAGCCGAGCTTCCCGAGCCGGAGCAGCTGCGCGACGATGAACTCGATGTTCGTGCCCGGGGCATGGTGACCCGTGTCCAGACACACCATCGCCTTCGGCCCGAGAGCAGCGACCTGGACGTACGACGTACCCCAGTCCGGCACGTCGGTGTGGTAGAAGGCCGGCTCGAAGAACTTGTACTCCAGCACCATCCGCTGGTCCTCGCCGAGCTGGTCGTAGATCGTCCGCAGCCCTTCGGCGAGCCAGTCCTGGCGAGCCCGGATGTCGCCCTGGCCCGGGTAGTTGGTGCCGTCGGCGAGCCAGATCTTCAGGTCACGGGAACCGGTCTGGTTCATCACCTCGATGCAGTCGAGGTTGTGCTCGACCGCCTTCTGCCGAACCTTCGGGTCGGCGTGGGTGAGGCTGCCGAGCTTGTAGTCCTCGTCCTGGAAGGTGTTGGAGTTGATCGTGCCGAGAGCGAATCCCTGGTCCGCGGCGAACGCCTTCAGCTTGCCGAAGTCGTCCACGAGGTCCCACGGGATGTGCAGCGCCACCGTCGGCGCGAGGCCGGTGAAGCGGTGCACGGTCGCGGCGTCGGCGATCTTCTCCTCGACGCTGCGGGGGGTGCCGGGGGTTCCGAACACCTTGAAGCGGGTGCCGGAGTTGCCGTAGGCCCACGAGGGCACCTCGATCGCCAGCTGCTCCAGCCGGCCACTGATCGACTCGAACGTCGTCATCTCACTCATCTCGTCTCGCTGCTGTCCGGTTCCAGTGCTGCCAGCTGGTCCTCAAGGTGGAAGACCTCCTCCAGCTGCACGAACCCCGTGTCGGGCCGGGCGTCCCCCAGCTCGACGAAGAACTCCGCCATCTCGGCCTGCCACCGCGCGTTGACCTCGGTGGCCGCCATCCCCCGTTGAGCGTCCTCGAGCGACGGCGTCTCGAGGTACCCGATCAGCAGCCCGTCGGGCCGCAGGAACAGCGAGTAGTTGCGCCAGCCGGTCCCGGCCAGCGCCCGGAGCATGTCCGGCCACACCGCCGCGTGCCGTGCCTTGTACTCCTCGATCCGCTCCGGCTTGACCTGGAGCTGGAAGCACACGCGCTGCACCGTTCTCACTGCCTCACGATGTCGGGGTGCCGGCCGGCGGCTGTACGACGGGCCGCCGGCCGGCGGGATCGACCTACGACTCAGAAGTCGAAGTCGTCGATGTTCTCTGCGTTGAACACGAACGGCTCACCCAGGAGCACCGAGTTGTCGTCCTCGACGGTGTACTCGCCGAGCTTGCCGGCCTCGAAGGTGTCGCCGGGGTTGCCCTCGATCTCACCAGTGGCCAGGGCGTTGGCGGCGTAGGTGGCGAGGTAGCCGAGGTCCTCGGGGTTCCACAGCGCGAAGGCCTCGACGGTGCCGTTCTTGACGTACTCGCGCATCTGGTTCGGGGTGCCGAGACCGGTCAGCGCGACCTTGCCCTTGAACTCCGAGTCCGACAGGTAGCGGGCGGCCGCGGCGATGCCGACGGTGGTCGGGGAGACGATGCCCTTCAGGTTCGGGTGGGACTGCAGCAGCGCCGCAGTCTTGTCGAACGACGTCTGGTCATCGTCGTCGCCGTAGACGACGTCGACGAGCTCGATGTCGGGGTGGTTGGCCTCGAGGTCCTGCTTCATCATCTCGATCCAGGCGTTCTGGTTCGTGGCATTGGCGCTCGCCGACAGGATCGCGATCTCACCGGAGTCACCGATTTGCTCGGCGATCAGGTCGACCTGAACCTTCGCGATGCCCTCGGCCGTTGCCTGGTTGACGAACAGGTCGCGGCAGTCGGGCTCGGTGTCGGAGTCGAAGGTGACGACCTTGGTGCCGGCGTCGCGCGCCTGGTTCAGCGCGTCGCAGATCGCGGTCGGGTCGTTGGCCGACACGATGAGCGCGCTGACACCCTGCTGCGCGGCGGTGTTGATGTACTGCACCTGCGCGTCGGCGGTGGCCTCCTGCGGGCCGACCTCCTCGAGCGTGGCACCGATCTCCTCGGCCGCAGCCTTGGCACCGGCGGTGCTGGTGTCGAAGTACGGGTTGCCGAGGTTCTTGGGCAGCATCGTGATCGACACGTCCTCGCTGCCACCGTTGTCGCCGCCGCCCTCGGCGTCTCCGCCGCAGCCGGTCAGTGCCATGGCGCCGCTGAGGACGAGGGCCGCGAAAGCGGTTGTCCGCTTGGAGTGGAACTTCATGTTCTACCTTCCTTGTGTTCCCACGCCGACTGGCGCGCTCTGGGGGCCGGGGCCCCGCTTGTTTCGTCTGGCGGTCTTGCCCGAGACCCATGCCAGGACGCTGGGGGACATCACCGAGGCGACGAGAAGCAGCCCGATGATGACGTTGGTGTAGCTCACCTGGACGCTCTCGAGCCGGAGCGCGCTGGAGATCACGCCGATCAGCAGCACGCCGGCGATGACGCCGTGCAGCTTTCCGCGGCCGCCGAAGATCGACACGCCGCCGAGCAGGACCGCGGCGATGACCTGGAGCTCGAGACCGACGGCGTTGTCGCCGCGCGCACTTCCGAACCGCAGCGTGTAGTAGACGCCGGCGAGCGCGGAGACGGCACCCGAGAGCACGAACAGGATGAACTTGGTGCGCTCGACGTTCACGCCGGTGAAGTGCGCGGCCTCTGGGTTCAGGCCGGTGTCGTAGATGCCGCGGCCGAACGTGGTGAACTGGAGCAGCAGGGTGAACAGCAGCGCGAGCACGACGAACAGGATCATCACCACCGGCACGCCGGTGTCACCGATGGTCGCGGTGGCCAGGTCCTTCCAGCTGTCGGGGAAGTCGGTGATCGCCTTGGTGCCGAGCAGGCCGACCGCGAGTCCGCGGAAGAGCGCGAGGGTGCCGATCGTGACCGCGAGGGACGGAAGCCCGACGTACGCCACGAGGAAGCCGTTGAACGCACCACAAGCCACGCCGGCCAGGATCGCGAGCAGGCCGGCGACCGGGATCGACAGTCCGGCCTCGTGCAGCACACCGAGCAGCACGCTGCTGAGCCCGACGATGCTGGCGACCGACAGGTCGATCTCACCGGTGACGATGACCAGCGTCATCGGCAGCGCGATGAGCAGGATCGGCGCGGTGTCCAGGAGCAGGAAGGTCAGCGTCAACGGACCGTCGAAGTTCCGCACGTTGGCCAGCGAGTAGAGGACGACCACCGCGAGCAGCGCGATCACCGCCCACTCGCGGGTCAGCAGCAGCCGGCGCCACAGCGGCTGGGAGTAGGGCGCGTACTCGCGGCTCATGCTTCGTCCCTCGCTTCGATGAGCTTGCGTTCCTGCCGGGCAGCGAGCACACGGTCCAGCACGATCGCGCCGATGATCAGGGTTCCGACGACGGCGCGCTGCCAGAAGTCGGGGATGCCGAGGATCGGCAGCGCACGGTCGATGGTGACCAGCAGGATCGCACCGAGGGCCGCGCCCCAGACCGTGCCGCTGCCGCCGAAGATCGCCACGCCGCCGATGACCACTGCGGCCACGGCCTCGAGCTCGATCCCGGACCCTGCGCCGGAGCTGACGGTTCCGTACCGCGCGGCATGTACGACGCCTGCGAGTCCCGCGAGTGCGCCGCTGAGGATGAACGCCGACAGGACGCGGCGGCGTACACGCAGACCGTAGAGGACGGCCGCATCCGGGTCCGATCCGATCGCGTACATCTCCCGCCCGCCCCGGTGCGCGTAGAGGTAGTAGCCGACGATGCCGAGCACGACCACGGCGACGATGAACAGGACCGGGATCGACAGGATCGACATGGTGCCCAGGTCCAGGAAGCCGGGCGGCATGTCGCCGGCGTTGACCCGGTCGCTGCCCGCCCAGCTGAGCATGACCCCGCGGAAGATGTAGAGAGTGCCCAGCGTGATCACCAGCGACGGCACGCGGCCGAGGGAGACCAGCAGCCCGTTGAGCAGGCCGAGGAAGCCACCGGCGAGCATGCCGATCGCGACCACGGCGATGATCGGGATGCCGGGCAGGTCGATGAAGAGCTTGCCGGTGAGGTACGCCGTGAGCGCCAGCACCGACCCGACCGAGAGGTCGACGTTGCGGGTGATGATGACGACGGCCTGCCCGACGGCGAGGAGCAACAGGATCGCCGGCGTGAGCAGCAGGTCGCGCCACCCGTTGTTGCTGAACAGGAAGCTCGGGGTCTTGATGGTGGCTGCCGCGATGACGAGCAGCAGCACCAGCAGGATGGAGAACTCGCGTGAGCGCAGCACGGTGTTGACCGCTCGCTTGCCCGGGGACTGGCGGCTGGGCTCGATCAGCCGCTCCACCTCGGCGGCGTCGAGATGGGTCTCGGCGTGCACTTCGGGCGCGGGTCGCATGGAGGTGTCGCTCACCGCTGTGCCTCCAGGGTGTCGGTCGCGGCCCGCATCACGTTCTCGGGGGTGGCCTCGGCGCGGGGGATGTCAGCGGTGATGCGGCCTTCGCAGACCACGAGAACCCGGTCCGCCATGCCGAGGACCTCGGGGAGCTCGGAGGAGATCATCAGGATCGCCATGCCGTCGTTGGCCAGCTCGGACAGCAGGCGGTGCACCTCGGCCTTGGTGCCGACGTCGATGCCGCGGGTGGGCTCGTCGATGATCAGCAGCTTGGGGTTGGTGGCCAGCCACTTGGCGATCACCACCTTCTGCTGGTTCCCACCGCTCATCGTCGCGGCGTTCATGTCCAGCGCACTCGTCTTGACCTCGAGTCGGCCCGCCCACGGGCCTGCGGCCTGGCTCTCGGCCTTCTGCGTGAGCAGACCGGCCTTGGACAGGCCGCTCCGGATCACGCCGGCCACGTTGTGCGCCACCGACGCCTCGGTGACCAGGCCCTGCTTGCGCCGGTCCTCGGGGACGAACGCCATGCCGGCCTTGATGGCGGCGCGCGGGTTGCCTCCCGGCACCACGCGGCCGGCCAGCGACACCGTGCCGCTGTCGTATCCGTCCACGCCGAACACGGCCCGCGCGATCTCGCTGCGGCCGGCGCCGACGAGTCCGGCGAGGCCGACGATCTCGCCGGCGCGGACCTCGAAGCTGACGTCGTGGAAGACGCCGCGGGAGCTGAGGCCCTCGACCTGGAGCACGGCCTGACCGACAGGCGCCGGAGTCTTGGGGAAGAGGTCCCCCACCTCGCGGCCGACCATCAGCGCCACGATCTCGTCGACGTTGGTGTCGGCCGTCTTCAAGGTGTCGATGTAGGAGCCGTCGCGCAGCACGGTGATCGTGTCGCAGAGCTCGAAGACCTCGTCGAAGCGGTGCGAGATGAAGATCAGCGCCCGACCCTCGTCGCGGAGGCTGCGAGCGACCGCGAACAGCCGGTCCACCTCGACACCGCTGAGCGCCGCGGTCGGCTCGTCCATGATCAGGACCCGCGCGTCGAGCGAGATGGCCTTGGCGATCTCGATGATCTGCTGGTCGGCGATGGACAGTCCGCGGGCGAGGCGACGTGGGTCGATGTGCACGCCCAGTCGTTCGAACAGTCCCTCGGTCTCGGCGTACATCGCGGACCGGTCGATGCGGCGGCCGGCGCCTGTCGGCTGACGGCCCATGAAGATGTTCTCGGTGACCGACAGGTCCGGGAACAGCGTCGGCTCCTGGTAGATCACCGCGATGCCGCGGGCCTTGGACTCGGCGGTGGAGCCGAAGTCGACGCTCTCGCCATCGAGCAGGAGCTCGCCCGAGTCGCGACGGTGGACACCGGCGACGATCTTCACCAGCGTCGACTTGCCGGCACCGTTCTCACCGACCAGCGCATGGATCGAGCCGGCCTCCGCCCGGATGCTGCCGGACTCCAGTGCGACCACCGCACCGAAGGACTTGGCGACGTCGCGCAGCTCGAGCGTCGGGACGCCCGTGTGAGCTGTTGCCATGTGTAGCCACCCTGAATTGAAAGGTTTCAAAACTTGATAAAGTCGAAGGTAGGTGACGCGCAGCACACCCGTCAACCCTCGTTTCCGAATTGTTTGAACCAATCCGGGAACTCGCGTCTCTATGGCGTCTTGAAGGCCTGGACGTTACTCTTCGAGCCACTTGTGATGACGTTTCAATAACGGCGAAGGCACCCGATGGTCACGACAGAGCCCGGCAGCGGACGGCCCTTGCGAGGGACGTCCCCCCGGTCGCCGAGCGTCAAGGACGTCGCCGTGGCCGCCGAGGTCTCCCTCGGCACGGTGTCCAACGTGCTGAACCGTCCGGACCGGGTCAGCGAGCGCACCCGGGAGCGCGTCGAGCGCGTGATGCGCGAGCTCGGTTTCGTGCGGAACGAGTCCGCGCGCCAGCTCCGGGCCGGCCGCAGCAGCACCATCGCCTACGTCATGCTGGACGCCACGAATCCGTTCTTCACCGACGTGGCCCAGGGCATCGAGGAGGCCGCCGAGCACGCCGACATGTCGCTGTTCATCTGCAACAGCGACAACCGCGCCGCTCGCGAGGCCCGCTACCTGCAGCGGCTCCAGCAGCAACGCGTGCAGGGCATCCTGATCACACCGGTGAACCCGGACGACCCGACCCTGGACGAGGTGTCCCGCCACGGCACCCCGGTGGTCATCGTCGACCGGGTCGGTTCGATCGAGAACCACTGCTCGGTCGCCGTCGACGACGTGCTCGGTGGCCGGGTGGCCATCGACCACCTGCTGGACATGGGCCACGAGCGGATCGCGGTCGTCGGCGGCCCGCAGAGCATCGGGCAGGTGCGCGACCGGTTCACCGGGGCACGCGCCGCCATGCAGGACGCCGGCCGCTCCCCCGACGATCTGGCGGTCGTGGGCACGGACGCGCTCAGCGTGTCCGAAGGCCGCAGCGCCGGCGAGCGGATTGCCGGCATGCCTCGTTCGAGCCGACCGACGGCTGCCTTCTGCGCCAACGACCTTCTCGCCCTGGGCCTGCTCCAGCAGTGCGTAGCGCTCGGCATCTCGGTCCCGGAAGATCTGGCGATCGTGGGGTACGACGACATCGACTTCGCTGCCGCCGCTGCGGTGCCGCTCACTTCAGTCAGGCAGCCACGGCGCGACCTCGGTCGCACGGCCGCCGAGCTGCTTCTCGACGAGGACAGCAACGCTGAGCACGCACACCAGCAGATCCTGTTCACCCCCGAGCTGGTTGCCCGCGGCTCCACACGCCACTCCTGACCTCCGCGTCTGACCGCCGACCTGGGTTGCACAACGCCCGAAGCGGCCACAAGGACGTGCAGCCCTGCCAGATATAGCCGCGAAACGCCTGAATCCGGGAGGGTTGCACGTCCGAGTGGCCACCGGCGACCATCCGGACCGGCACTTGCAGGGCAGTCGCGGCCGCGCCAGGCGGGGAGGCCGGCTGAGGCAGGGCCGAGTGTCGGTCCGAGCGGTCGTGAACCAGCAGCCAGTCGGCAGCCGAAGCGGCCCGTACGACGTGCAGCCCTGCCTGTTATAGCCGCGAAACACCCCGAATCCGAGAGGGTTGCACGTCCGAGTGGCCCCCGGCGACCACTCGGACCGGCACTCGCACGGCAATCGCGGCCGCGCCAGGCGGGG
>JAICRS010000134.1 GCA_025966335.1 Nocardioidaceae bacterium | reverse complement strand
GAGCTCGACAAGCAGGTCTCGGTCACCAAGCACGTCGACCGGATCCGCGCGGCCCTGTCCGGGCAGCAGTCCGGGATCGTGCTCGTCGACGACCTCGAGCAGGGCCTCGACGTGGTCAACGCCTACGCCGCCGAGCACCTGGAGATCCACACCGTCGACGCCACGCAGTGGGCGGCCCGGATCGTGAACGCCGGCGCGGTGTTCGTCGGGCCGTTCGCGCCGGTGTCCCTCGGCGACTACTGCGCCGGCTCCAACCACGTGCTGCCGACCGCCGGCTGTGCCTGCCACTCCTCGGGCCTGTCGGTGCGCGCGTTCCGCAAGGCGGTCCACGTCGTGGAGTACTCCGCGGACGCGCTGCGCGAGGTCGCCGGCCACGTGATGACGCTGGCCGACGCCGAGGACCTGCCCGGCCACGGCGCCGCGGTCCGGGTCCGGCTCGAGGGCCGCTGATGGCGCTTCCCCTGCGGGAGGAGCTGCGGGGCATCGCTCCCTACGGCGCGCCCCAGCTCGACGTCCCGGTCGCCCTCAACGTCAACGAGAACCCCTACCCGCCCAGCGACGCGGTGATCGCCGACGTGACCGCGGCGGTCGCCGAGGTCGCGGGCACCCTGAACCGGTATCCCGACCGGGAGTTCACCGTGCTGCGCACCGCGCTCGCCGGCTACCTCGGCCACGGCGTCACGCCCTCCCAGGTGTGGGCGGCCAACGGCTCCAACGAGGTGATGCTGCAGATCCTGCAGGCCTTCGGTGGTCCCGGACGGGTCGCGGTGTCGTTCGCGCCGACCTACTCGATGTATCCCGAGTACGCCCGGGACGCGATGACCGGCTGGGTCGTCGGGCACCGCGAGTCCGACTTCGCCCTCGACGTGTCCCATGCGCTGGCGGTCCTCAAGGAGCACCAGCCATCCGTCGTACTCCTGCCCTCGCCGAACAACCCGACCGGCACCGCGTTGCCGCTGGACACCGTCGCCGCGGTCTGCGAGGCGGCACCCGGCGTGGTGGTCATCGACGAGGCCTACGGCGAGTTCCGCCGGGAGGGTACGCCGTCCGCGCTGGAGCTGCTCGCGAAGACACCGAACCTGGTCGTCTCGCGCACGATGAGCAAGGCCTTCGCGCTCGCCGGGGCACGGCTGGGCTACCTCGCGGCGTCGGAGGAGATCTGTGACGCGATCCGGGTGGTCCGGCTGCCCTACCACCTCTCCGCGGTGACCCAGGCCGTGGCGACCGCGGCGCTGCGGCACGCCGACGAGCTGCTGGCCCGGGTCGACGACCTGCGCGCCGAACGCGACGCGACGGTGGCCTGGCTGCGGTCCCTCGACCTGCAGGTGGCCGACAGCGACGCGAACTTCGCTCTGTTCGGGACGTTCGAGGACCGGCACGCCGTGTGGCAGGCTCTCCTCGACCGCGGTGTGCTGATCCGGGAGACCGGACCGGACGGCTGGTTGCGGGTGTCGATCGGCACCGCGGAGGAGATGGCGGCGTTCAGGGCCGCCCTGGTGGAGGTACTGGAACGATGAGCCGCACGACACGCACCGCCCGGATCGAGCGGGAGACCAAGGAGTCCAAGGTCCTCGTCGAGCTCGACATCGACGGCACCGGCCGCGCCGACGTGTCCACCGGCGTCGGGTTCTACGACCACATGCTGTCCTCGCTGGCCCGGCACTCGCTGATCGACCTGACCGTGTCGACCGACGGCGACACCCACATCGACGCGCACCACACCGTCGAGGACACCGCGATCGTGCTCGGCGACGCGCTGCGCGAGGCGCTCGGTGACAAGAAGGGGATCCGCCGGTTCGGTGACTCGCTGGTGCCGCTGGACGAGGCGCTGGTGCAGTGCGCGGTCGACGTGTCCGGGCGGCCCTACTGCGTGCACACCGGCGAGCCCGACGCGCAGGCGTTCGTCACGATCGGGGACGCCTACCTCGGCTCACTGACCCGGCACGTGTTCGAGACGCTCGCCTTCCACGCCCAGATCGCGCTGCACGTGCGGGTGCTGTCCGGTCGCGACCCGCACCACCTGGTCGAGGCACAGTTCAAGGCCGTCGCCCGGGCGCTGCGTGACGCGGTCGCCCACGACCCGCGCGAGACCGGGGTGCCCAGCACCAAGGGGACCCTGTGACCTCATCGGTCGTCGTCCTCGACTACGGCTCCGGCAACACCCGCTCGGCGGTCCGCGCCCTCGAGCGGGCGGGCGCCACGGTGACCCTGACCGCGGACCGGACCCAGGCCATGGATGCCGACGGGCTGGTCGTGCCCGGCGTCGGTGCGTTCGCCTCCTGCGTGCAGGGGGTGCGCGCGGTCAAGGGACACGAGGTGATCGGGCGACGCCTGGCCGGCGGCCGGCCGGTGCTCGGCATCTGCGTCGGCATGCAGATCCTGTTCGAGCACGGCGTGGAGCACGGCGTGGACACCCCTGGTCTCGACGAGTGGCCCGGGGTCGTGGAGCGGTTGGACGCGCCCGTCGTACCACACATGGGGTGGAACACCGTCGACGTACCGGCCGGCACCACGCTGTTCGCCGGTGTCGAGGACGAGCGGTTCTACTTCGTGCACTCCTACGGCGTGCGGGACTGGACGCTGCGCACGCACGGCCGGACCCGGGAGCCGCTGGTCACCTGGTCGACGCACGGCGGGGACCGGTTCGTCGCCGCGGTCGAGAACGGTCCGCTGTGTGCGACGCAGTTCCATCCGGAGAAGTCCGGTGACGCGGGTGCCGCGTTGCTGAAGAACTGGGTCGACGCGCTGTGACGCGGGACGGGGAGAGTCGATGAGCAAGGAGCGCAGGGAGCGCCGCGAGGCCCGGGAGAAGGAGGCGGCGATCCGGGCCGCCGCACGGGCGGCGGAGGCCGAGCGACGCGAACGACGCCAGGCGCGCAAGCGGCGGCTGAGCAAGTTCACCCCGTCGTTCGGCAGTGGCCGGCAGACCGGGATCATCGCACGGCGGCGACGGATCCAGAACTCGATCCTGTTCGCGATCCTGCTCGCGGTGAACATCCTGGTCTGGGTGGTCCGCCCGGACTGGGCCGCCCGGGTCGCGGTGCTGATCGTCACGGTGCTGGTCGCCCCCGTGCTCGCGATGCTGCTGTTCCGCCGTCGCTGATCTCACCGGACCGCGGCGCCGCTGGCTGGGACGCGGAACGCGGCGGTGCACGGGTCTTCTAGGGTGGGCGGCATGGGTGCGTATCTCGAGCTGCTGCCGGCCGTCGACATCGCCGGCGGCCAGGCCGTCCAGCTGGTGCAGGGGGTGGCCGGCTCGGAGAAGCGGTTCGGCGACCCGGTCGAGGCGGCGCTGAACTGGCAGTCGCGCGGCGCCGAGTGGATCCACCTGGTCGACCTCGACGCCGCCTTCGGACGTGGCGACAACCGGGAGCTGCTCGCGAAGATCGTCGGCACGCTGGACATCAAGGTGGAGATGAGCGGCGGGATCCGCGACGACGAGTCGCTGTCCGCGGCGCTGGCCGCGGGCTGCCGCCGGGTGAACATGGGCACCGCCGCCCTGGAGAACCCGCAGTGGTGCGCGGCCGCGATCGCCGAGCACGGGGACCGGATCGCCGTCGGCCTCGACGTGCGCGGCCGGACCCTGGCGGCTCGCGGGTGGACCCGGGAGGGCGGCGACCTGTACGACGTCCTGGGCCGGCTCGACTCGGAAGGCTGCGCCCGCTACGTGGTCACCGACGTGAACAAGGACGGCATGTTGCAGGGCCCCAACCTCGACCTGCTGCGCAGCGTCTGCGCGGCCACCGACCGGCCGGTGGTGGCCTCCGGCGGGATCACCGAGCTCGCCGACCTCGAGGCGCTGACCGGCCTGGTCGACGACGGCGTCGAGGGAGCGATCATCGGCACCGCGCTCTACGAGGGCCGGTTCACCCTCGAGGACGCGCTCGCGCTCACGCGGCCGGCCGCGTCATGACCCTGGCGGTGCGGGTGATCCCGTGCCTCGACGTCGACGACGGCCGGGTGGTCAAGGGGATCCGGTTCCGGGAGATGCGCGACGCCGGTGACCCGGTCGAGCTGGCCCGGGTCTACGACGCCGAGGGTGCCGACGAGCTCACCTTCCTCGACATCTCCGCCTCGCACGAGGGGCGGTCGACCACGATGGAGATCGTCTCGCGCACCGCAGAGCAGGTGTTCATCCCGCTCACAGTCGGTGGCGGTGTGGGCAGCGTCGAGGACGTGCACCGGCTGCTGCGCGCGGGGGCCGACAAGGTTGCGGTGAACACCGCCGCGATCCGCCGGCCCGAGCTGGTCGCCGAGATCGCGGACCGGTTCGGACGCCAGGTGCTGGTGCTCTCCGTCGACGCCCGGCGGGCACCTGGCACCGACTCGGGCTTCGAGGTGACCACCCACGGCGGGCGGCGCAGCGCGGGCCTCGACGCGGTGGAGTGGGCCCGGCGTGCGGCCGAGCTGGGCGCGGGGGAGATCCTTCTCAACGCGATGGACGCCGACGGCACCCGGGACGGGTTCGACGTCGACCTGATCCGGCTGGTGCGCTCGGAGGTGTCGATCCCGGTGGTCGCGTCAGGGGGCGCCGGCAGGGTCGAGCACTTCCCCCCGGCGGTCGAGGCCGGCGCGGACGCCGTACTGGCCGCCACCGTCTTCCACTTCGGGACGCTGCGGGTCGGCGAGGTCAAGCGGTCCCTGGCCGATGCGGGGCACCCGGTCCGGATGTGACCTGGCGCGCGGGGCGGAAGCGCGTCCCGATCAGACGCCGAGGTCGGCGCCGCTCAGCGCGGCGACGGCCTCGTCATGACCGTCGAGCTCCACGCGCGCGTGCTGCTTGCGGCCGAAGACGAACAGCACGAGCTCGGCCGGCAGACCACGGACGACCACCGCCGGCTCACCGGCCTTGAGGGTGACCCGGTCGCCGGTGTCGCTGCGCTCGAGGACCACCCCGACCGTCGCGTCGCGGACCAGCCCCTTGCCGCCGACGCCGATCTGCTTCCACAACAGCTTCTGCTGGCGCGGTGACAGGTCGCGCGGCTCCCAACCCGGCTGGGCGCGGCGGACGTCCTCGTGGTGGACGAAGTACTCGAGGGTGTTGAAGAGCTTGTCGACCTTGGCGACCCGGAACGGCGAGTAGAGCGGCGGGCCGCCGCGCAGCCGCTCGACCAGCACCGCGAAGTCCCGATGGGTCAGGCGCCGGGAGGCGAGGTCGGTCAGTCCGGCCAGCCGCTGCACGGTGATCCCGACCGCGGCGGGGCTGCCCTCCCGGACCAGCAGGTGCACGACGAGGTCCTTGATCGTCCAGTCGCCGCACAGTGTCGGCTGGTCCTCACCGAGCTGCAGGGCCAGGTCGCACAGGTCGTTGCGCTCGGTCTTCGACATGGGGGTCATGACGTTGATCGTAGGGTTGTCCCCGGAGAGAGGAGCCGGGTGTCTACCAGCCAGACCAGCCAGCGGGCCGTGACCGCCGCCAGCACCATGCGCGACGGGTTCGCGGTGCTCGGTGTCGCGATCCGTCGCGAGCCATGGATCTTCACCCTGTCCACGCTCGGCAGCCTGCTGTTCGGGGCGCTGACCGTGGCCGACGCATGGGTGCTCGGCTGGGCCACCGACGAGGTGGTGCTGCCGGCCTTCGACGAGGGCACGACCACGGCCAAGGGGCTGATCACGATCCTCGCCCTGTTCCTCGGTGTCGCGATCCTGCGCGCGGTCGGCATCGTCGGGCGGCGGCTGGGCGCCGGGATCATGCAGTACCGGATGCAGGCGCACTACCGCCGCGCCGTCACCCGGCAGTACCTGCGGCTGCCGATGTCGTGGCACCAGCGGCACCCGACCGGACAGCTGCTGTCCAACGCCAACGCCGACGTCGAGGCCGCCTGGGCGCCGATCGCGCCGCTGCCGATGGCGGTCGGAACGATCGCGATGATGGTGATCGCGATCGCCATGATGCTGGTGGCCGACCTGGTGATGGCGCTGGTCGGGCTGCTGGTGTTCCCGCTGGTGATCCTGGCCAACGTCGTCTTCCAGCGGGTGCAGTCGCCGCTGATGACCCGCGCGCAGGCGCTGCGGGCCGAGGTCAGCGAGGTGGCGCACGAGTCGTTCGACGGTGCGCTGGTGGTGAAGACGCTGGGTCGCGAGGGCGAGGAGACCGCACGCTTCGCCGAACGCGCGCACGCGCTGCGTGACACCAACGTCAAGGCCGGCCGGGTGCGCGCGGTGTTCGACCCGGTGCTCGAGGCGCTGCCGAACCTCGGCGTGCTCGCCGTCCTCGCCGTCGGCGTGGTCCGGGTCCTGAACGGGCAGACCGACGCCGGTGCCGTGGTCACGGTCGCCTACCTGCTCACGATCGTCGCGTTTCCGATCCGCTCCCTGGGCTGGCTGCTCGGTGAGTTCCCGCGCAGCGTGGTCGGCTTCGACCGGGTCGGCAACGTGCTCGCGGCCACCGGCGAGATGGAGTACGGCGAGCAGGTGATCGAGTCCTCGCCGGAAGGCGCCAGGCTCGACGTACAGCACCTGGCGTATCGCTACGAGGAGGACCAGCACCTGCTCGCCGACCTCACCTTCACCGTCGAGCCGGGCCGGACGGTCGCGATCGTCGGTCCGACCGCTTCCGGGAAGAGCACGCTGACCTCGCTGCTGGTCCGGCTCGTCGACCCGCTGGCCGGTCGGATCTGCATCGACGGGCACGACCTGCGGGACCTCTCCGCCGGCGCGCTTGCCGAGCACCTGTCGCTGGTGCCGCAGCACACGTTCCTGTTCGACGACACCGTCCGCGGCAACGTCACGCTCGGTGCCGACATCAGCGACGAGGAGGTCTGGCAGGCGCTGCGGACCGCCCAGGCCGACGGGTTCGTCGCCGCGCTGCCGCGAGGGCTGGACAGCCGGCTCGGGGAACGCGGCACCACCCTGTCCGGCGGGCAGCGGCAGCGGCTGTCGCTGGCCCGGGCCCTGGTGCGCCACCCGCGGCTGCTGGTGATGGACGACGCGACCTCCGCGGTCGACCCGGAGGTGGAGGCGCGGATCCTGGCGGCGCTGCGGAACACCGGCGGTGGTGCGACCGTGGTCGTGGTGGCCTACCGGAAGGCGACGATCGCGTTGGCCGACGAGGTGGTCTACCTGCGCGACGGCCGGGTCGTCGACCAGGGCAGCCACCGTGAGCTTCTCGCCCGGAGCCCCGGCTACGCCGACCTGGTCAACGCCTACGAGCAGGAGCATCGCGACGACCCCGTGGACACCCTCGACGACGAGGTAGAGGCGAGCACCCGATGAGCAGCACCGTGCGGGCAGCCACCGTCAGCGGCACCACGATGGACTCCGGTGAGTCGATCGGTGCGTGGCGCACGATCGCGCGTGGCATCGACTTCTCCCCGGAGCTGAAGGACGGCTACAAGGGGACCCTGGCCTTCGCGGTGCTGGCCACCCTCGGCCGGATCGTGATCCCGGTCGCCGTGCAGCAGACCCTGGACCGCGGGCTGAACGCCCCCGACGGCCCGGACACCGGCTTCATGACGACCATGGCTGTGCTCGCCGCGGTCGCGGTCGTCGTCACCGGCGTCGCGTCGTACTTCATGACCTCCCGGCTGTTCACCGCCGCCGAGACCGGCCTGGCGACGCTGCGGATCAAGGCGTTCCGGCACGTGCACGACCTGCCGCTGCTCACCCAGAACACCGAGCAGCGTGGCGCCCTGGTCGCCCGGGTCACCAGCGACGTGGACCAGGTCTCGCAGTTCCTGATCTTCGGCGGCATGATCGCGGTGGTCAGCGTGGGGCAGATCATCATCGCCACGATCGTGATGGCGGTCTACAGCTGGCAGCTGACGCTGGTGGTGTGGATCTGCTTCCTGCCGCTGTTCCTGTCGCTGCGCTACTTCCAGCGGAAGCTGTCCGAGGCCTACGGCATCGTCCGGCGCCAGGTCGGGATCCTGCTCTCGGCGATCTCGGAGCCGGTGGTGGGCGCGGCGGTGGTCCGCTCCTACGCGATCGAGCGGCGCACCCAGGACCGGATCGACACCGCGATCGACCGGCACCG
>JAICRS010000211.1 GCA_025966335.1 Nocardioidaceae bacterium | reverse complement strand
CGCAGGCGGTACGCCGCGATGATGTCCGGCCTGGACATCCACTACGACCTCGGCGAGGGACACCCGCTGCTCGGTCGTCGCATGCCCGATCTCGACCTGGTCACCGCGGAGGGGCCGCGGCGGGTCTACGCCCTGCTTCACGAGGCCCGGCCGGTCCTGCTCAACCTCGGCGATCCCGGCGGACTCGACATCACGCCGTGGGCGGAACGGGTCCAGCTCGTCGACGCCGACTTCGGCGGCACCTGGGAGCTACCAGTGCTCGGCCAGGTCGCTGCTCCCACTGCGGTGGTGATCCGGCCCGACGGATATGTCGCGTGGGTGGGAGACGGTACCCACGACGGGCTCGAGGACGCGCTCACTCGCTGGTTCGGGCCACCCGCAGATCATGGCCGACGATAACCTCGCCTGTGGACACCGCACGAACCCGCACCTCCGTCGTCGGTGGCACTGGATGAGCGGCGAAGTCCGCTGGGTGACCGGTTACCGGCTGTCCCCGCGCCGAGGCGCCCGCGACGAGTTCGCGTCGCTGCTGCCGTCCGACGGCGACCCCCACCTGAAGGTGCAGACCGTCGGCCAGCCGTCTCCGGGTGGCTGCACGTCGACCTGCACACCGACGATGTCCGGGCCCTCGCCGCGAGGGCCGAGGAGCTGGGCGCAACCACCAGCTACCACGACGCCGGTACGTGGTCTGCGGCTCGCCGGACGGGGGTGGCCGGGCGGCTGCAGCATGCGATCCAGTTCCTGGTCCAGCGGCTTGACGACGAGCAACCGGTGGTCGTCGGTCCGCCGTACGCCGCACTGGGTGACCCTGCGCGACCCGAGCGGCCGCCTCTACTGCGTCACCACACACCCCGTCGGCAAGCCCGCGGTCTAGCCCGACGTCCTGCGCACTACGCCCGGGACTCGCTCGGGACGGCGAACTGGGTCTCGTACAGGTCCGCGTAGAGACCGCCCTCGGCGAGCAACGCCGCGTGCGTGCCCGACTGCACCACCCGGCCGTCGTCGACGACCAGGATCTGGTCGGCGTTGCGCACGGTCGAGAGCCGGTGTGCGATCACCAGCGACGTGCGGCCCTCGAGCGCACGGTCCAGGGCGCGCTGCACGGCGACCTCGGACTCGGAGTCGAGATGGGCGGTGGCCTCGTCCAGCACGACGATCGACGGCGCCTTGAGCAGCAGCCGGGCGATCGCCAACCGCTGCCGCTCGCCGCCGGAGAGCCGGTAGCCGCGGTCGCCGACCACGGTGTCGAGGCCGTCCGGCAACATGGCGACGAGGTTCTTGATCTGTGCCGACTCGAGCGCCGACCAGATCTCGTCGTCGGTTGCGCCGGGCCTGGCGTACTGCAGATTCGCGCGGATCGTGTCGTGGAACATGTGCGCGTCCTGGGTCACGTAGCCGACCGCGTCCTCCAACGACTGCAGGGTCACGTCACGGACATCGTGTCCGTCGACGCGGACCGCACCGGCCGACACGTCGTACAGCCGGGCGACCAGGTGGGTGATCGTGGTCTTGCCGGCACCGGACGGACCGACCAGCGCGATCATCTGGCCCGGCTGCGCGACGAAGGTGATGTCCTTCAGGACCTGACCGTTGTCGCGGGACTCGGCGCGGGCCACCACCTCCAGGCTGGCCAGCGACACCTCGTCGGCCCGTGGGTAGGTGAACGCGACGTGGTCGAACTCGACCCGCGACGCGGTGCGGCTCAGGGGTACTGCGGTCGGTGCCTCCCGGATCATCGACGGCAGGTCGAGCACCTCGAAGACCCGCTCGAAGCTGACCAGGGCGGTCATCACGTCGATCCGGACGTTCGAGAGTCCCTGCATCGGGCCGAGCAGCCGCAGCAGCAGGGTGGCCAGCGCGAGCAGGGTGCCGACGGTCAGCGTGCCGTCGATGGCGAGGTGGCCACCGACGCCGTACACCAGGGCGGTCGCCAGTGCCGGGATCAGCATCAGGCTGGCACCGAACACCCGGGTGATGAGGGAGATCCGCACGCCGAGGTCGCGCACCAGAGCAGCCTTCTCCGCGAACCGGAGGTCCTCCTCATGACGGCGGCCGAACAGCTTCAGCAGCATCGCGCCGCCGACGTTGAACCGCTCGGTCATGTTGTTGCCGAGATCGGCGTTGCCCTCCATCTGGGCGCGCGTGAGCGTGGACAGCTTGTTGCCGACCCACCGCGAGGAGAGCAGCAGGATCGGGAACAGCAGCAGGCACAGCAACGTGACGCGCCACGACAGGTACAACATCGCGATGCCGACCACGACCACGCTGATCGAGTTGGAGACCGTGCTGGACAGGGTCGACGTGAACGCGCGCTGCGCCCCGATCACATCGTTGTTGAGCCGGGAGACCAGCGCTCCGGTCTGGGTGCGGGTGAAGAACGCCAGGGACATCCGCTGCACGTGCGCGAAGACCTTGGTGCGCAGGTCGTAGATCAGGCCCTCACCGATCCTTGAGGACAGGTAGCCCTGTCCCAACGTGAGCAGTGCGTTGAGGATGGCGACTCCCGCGATCGCGAGCGCAAGGATGGTGACCAGCGTGCCGTTGTCCTTGAGGATCCCGTCGTCGATGATCTTCTTGATCAGCAGCGGCGTCACCACGACCATCGCGGCGTCGACCACGACGATCACCAGGAAGACCGCGATCAGCCTCTTGTGCGGGCGCGCGAAGCCGACCACCCGTCGTACCGTGTCGCGGGTGAGCTTCTGCCCGACCACGCTGCGGTCGGTGCGCAGGCTGCGCCACGCCGGCCCCATGCCCGAGTGCATCGACACGGGCCCCTCCGATCTCGCCTCCCGGCGTTGCCTCAGTCCCCCATCAGCGCTGCCAGCTCGCGGAACCTTCGGACCTGCGCCTCGCGCTCTGCGCGACGCTGGTCCTCGAGGTCGAGCACGGCGGCGCTCTGGAGCAGTGACTTGGTCTCCGACACCGCTCCGTACAACGGGGCGGTGAGTGCGGCGACCAGGTCGCTCACTGTCTCGTCAAGCTCGTCGCGCGGGACCACCGCAGTCGCCAGGCCGATCTCGCGGGCCTCGTCGGCCCCGACCCACCGGGCGGTTGCGCAGATCTCCAGCGCTCGTGAGTAGCCAACAAGGTCGACCAGTGGTTTTGTTCCCGTCAGGTCGGGGACCAGGCCCAGCATCGTCTCCCGCATCGACAGCATTGCATCCTCGGCGAGCACCCGCAGGTCGCACGACAACGCGAGCTGGAAGCCCGCCCCGATCGCGTGGCCCTGCACGGCGGCGATGCTGACGATGTCGCTGCGCCGCAGCCAGGTGAATCCCTCCTGGTAGCCGGCGATCGTGTCGGCGAGCTCCCCGTCGGGCATCTCCAGCAGCTGCAGCAGGGACGCCTCGCCGTCGGCGCCCTCGGGGGTCAGCATCTTCCGGTCCAGTCCGGACGAGAACGAGTCCCCCTCGCCGCGGACGACGACCACCCGGACGCCCGGGTCGAGCTCGGCGCCGATCGCGCGCAGGGCGAGCCAGGTGGCCGGGGTCTGCGAGTTCTTGGTGGCCGGCCGGTCCAGCGTGATCGTGGCGACCAGCCCGTTCACGTCGAGCCGCAGTCCGGCGCGTTCCAGGACGTCCGGGTGCAGGTCAGCAGATGTCATTCGCGCAGCCTAGGCGAGCGAGACCAGATCCGCGTACTCCGCGTTCCAGAGGTCCTCCACGCCGTCGGGCAGGATCAGCACCCGGTCCGGTTCGAGGGCGGCCACCGCTCCCTCGTCGTGGGTGACCAGGATGATCGCCCCCCGGTAGGTGCGGATCGCGCCCAGCACCTCCTCGCGGGAGGCAGGGTCGAGGTTGTTCGTGGGCTCGTCGAGCAGCAGCACGTTGGCGCTGGAGACGACCAGGATCGCCAGGGCCAGCCGGGTCTTTTCGCCACCCGAGAGGACGCCGGCCGGCTTGGTCGCGTCGTCGCCGCTGAACAGGAAGGACCCGAGCACGCTGCGTGCCTCGGTGTCGGTCAGCTGGGGCGCCGCGGTGCGCATGTTCTCCAGCACCGTGCGTGACGTGTCGAGGGTCTCGTGCTCCTGCGCGTAGTAGCCGAGCTTGAGCCCGTGACCCGGATGCACCTCGCCGGTGTCCGGCTCGTCCACGCCACCGAGGATCCGCAGCAGCGTGGTCTTTCCCGCACCGTTGAGGCCCAGGATCACCACCCGGCTGCCCTTGTCGATGGCGAGGTCCACGTCGGTGAACACCTCGAGCGAGCCGTAGGACTTCGACAGCTCCGACGCCGTGAGTGGCGTCTTCCCGCACGGCGCGGGGGCCGGGAACTTGATCTTGGCGACCCGGTCCGCCCGGCGCTCCCCCTCGATGCCGGCCATCAGCTTCTCGGCGCGCTTGAGCATCGACTGCGCCGCCTGCGCCTTGCTGGCCTTGGCCCGCATCCGGTTCGCCTGGTCGGTGAGCGTGTTCGCCTTCCGCTCGGCGTTCGACCGCTCCCGCTTGCGGCGGCGCTCGTCCGTCTCGCGCTGCGCGAGGTAGGCCCGCCAGCCCATGTTGTAGACGTCGATCTCGGCCCGGTTCGCGTCGAGGTGCAGCACCTTGTTCACACACGCCTCGAGCAGGCCGACGTCGTGGCTGATCACGATCAGTCCGCCCTTGTGCGACTTCAAGAAGTCCCGCAGCCACACGATCGAGTCGGCATCGAGGTGGTTGGTCGGCTCGTCGAGCAGCAGCGTCTCGGCGCCCGAGAACAGGATCCGGGCGAGCTCGACCCGGCGCCGCTGACCGCCGGACAGCGTGCTCAGCGGCTGCTGCAGGATCCGCTCCTCGATGCCGAGGCTGGAGGCGATCTGCGCGGCCTCGGACTCGGCTGCGTAGCCACCGTTCGCGTGCAGCTCCGCATCGGCACGTTCGTAGCGCTTCATCGCCTTCTCGCGACGATCCGGGTCGTCGGAGCCCATCTCGCGCTCGGCCGCGCGCAACCGGCGTACGACGTCGTCGAGACCGCGCGCGGACAGGATCCGGTCGCGGGCCAGCGTGTCCAGGTCACCGGTCCGCGGGTCCTGCGGCAGGTAGCCGACCGCACCGGTGGTCGTCACCTTGCCGGAAGCCGGTAGTGCCTCACCGGAGAGGATCTTGGTCAGTGTGGTCTTGCCGGCGCCGTTGCGTCCGACGAGACCGACCTTGTCCCCGGCGGCGACCCGGAAGCTCACGTTCTCCATCAATAGGCGCGCGCCCGCGCGGACCTCGAGCTGGTGTGCGGTGATCATGTGAAGTGGGAATCCTTGGTCGAGCGGACTGCGGTGGGCGAGACGTCGTTGCGTCGGTTAGTCCGTCGTGACCAGCATGGGCACCAGTCTACGTGGCGACGCCTCGCCGATTGAACGT
>JAICRS010000098.1 GCA_025966335.1 Nocardioidaceae bacterium | reverse complement strand
CCGATCATGCCGGGCTGGGACGGCTACCCGGTCCGGGACGCGGTGTCGCGCGAGCTCGGCTGCCCGGTGCTGCTGGACAACGACGTGAACGTGATGGCCCTCGGTGAGCAGCACTCCGGTGTCGCGCGCACCGCCGAGGACTTCCTGTTCGTCAAGATCGGCACCGGTATCGGCTGCGGCATCGTGGTCGACGGTGACCTGTACCGCGGGGTCGACGGCTGCGCCGGGGACATCGGACACATCCGCGTCGAGGACTTCGGGCCCACCTGTGCCTGCGGCAACACCGGATGTCTGGAGGCCTTCTTCGGTGGCGCGGCACTCGCCCGCGACGCCACCGCCGCCGCCCGGTCCGGGCGCTCGCCGGCACTGGCCGACCTGCTCGAGCGGAACGGCTCGCTGACCGCGGAGGACGTCGCCGTTGCGGTCTCGCAGGGCGACGCGCAGGCGGTCCAGCTGATCCGCGACGGTGGCCGACGGGTCGGCGAGGTGCTGGCCAGCCTGGTGTCGTTCTTCAACCCGGGGCTGATCGTGATCGGTGGTCGGGTGACCGGCCTGGGGCATGCGCTGCTCGCCGAGATCCGGGGCGTGATCTACCGGCGTTCCCTGCCGCTGGCGACCGGCAACCTGCCGATCGTGCTCAGTGAGCTGGGCCCGGACGCCGGCGTGATCGGCGCCGCCCGGCTGATCAGCGACGCGGTCTACGCACCGCCCGGGAGCAGCGGCCCATGACGCTCGTCGCGGGCGTGGACTCCTCGACCCAGTCCTGCAAGGTCGTCATCCGGGACGCGGACACCGGGGTCCTGGTGCGCGAGGGGCGGGCTCCGCACCCTTCGGGCACCGAGGTGCATCCGGACGGCTGGTGGACCGCGCTGTCGACCGCGGTCGCCGCGGCCGGCGGACTCGACGACGTCGCCGCGATCTCGGTCGGCGGCCAGCAGCACGGGATGGTGTGTCTGGACGCGGCCGGCGCCGTGGTGCGGCCGGCGCTGCTCTGGAACGACACCCGCTCGGCCGGCGCCGCAGTCAAGCTGGTCGACGAGCTAGCCGGGGACCTACTCAGCGGCCAGCAGGCCTGGGTCGACGCGGTCGGGTCGGTGCCGGTCGCCTCGTTCACGATCACCAAGCTGCGGTGGCTGGCCGAGCACGAGCCTGCGCACGCCCGGGCCACCGCGGCCGTCTGCCTGCCGCACGACTGGCTGACCTGGCGGCTCGGCGGAGCGGCCGGCCTGGAGACGCTGACCACCGACCGCAGCGACGCCAGCGGGACCGGCTACTGGTCCACGGCACAGGGGGAGTACCGCCCGGACCTCCTCGACCTGGCCTTCGGGTCCCGGCCCGTGCTGCCCAGGGTGCTCGGACCGTCCGCGGCCGCGGGTAGGACGGGCGCCGGCGCAGTGCTCGGCCCCGGTGCCGGCGACAACGCCGCCGCGGCGCTCGGCCTGATGGCGGGCACCGGTGACGTGGTGGTCTCGATCGGCACCTCGGGGGTCGTCACGGCGGTCTCGGCACTGCCGCCGGCCGACCCGAGCGGCGCGGTCGCCGGGTTCGCCGACGCCACCGGCCAGTTCCTGCCGCTGGTGTGCACGCTCAATGCGGCCCGGGTGCTGGACGCCACCGCCAGCATGCTCGGTGTCGGCCACGACGAGCTGTCCCGACTGGCCCTGTCGTGCGACGCCGGTGCGGGCGGCCTGGTGATGATTCCCTACCTCGAGGGTGAGCGAACGCCCAACCTGCCCGACGCGACCGGCTCGCTGCAGGGCTGGACACTGGGCACGTCCACTCCCGCGCACCTGGCCCGCGCCGCGGTCGAGGGGCTGCTCTGCGGGCTCGCCGACGGCCTCGACGCGCTGGTCGCGCAGGGCGCCGCGCCGCGCCGCGTGCTGCTGATCGGCGGCGGTGCGCAGTCCGAGGCGGTCCGCCGGATCGCACCGGCGGTGCTCGGAGTGCCGGTCGAGGTGCCCGAGGCGGGGGAGTACGTCGCCGACGGCGCGGCCCGGCAGGCGGCCTGGACCCTCCGCGGCGAGGCCGGCCCGCCGGCGTGGACCACGGCCACCTCGGTGATGCACGAAGCCGATCCGGTTCCGGCTGTGCGGGAGCGGTACGCCGAAGCGCGGGCCCGTGTCCAGGACGGCACCAGCACCTCGCGCTGACAGCACCCGCCTGACGACGCCCGGACCACGACCCCGCGATGATGCGGATCATCGACCCCTTCAGCGACGGATCGGCGACTTTGTCCAGACAATTGCAAAAGTTTGCTTACCTGTTTTCGCCGCGTGCAACGCTTGCGTCCGGGTCAATGGACCCCGGTGCGCGCAGCGGCGGAACGTTGTTTACGCAGGTCACCAGCGGTTCAGTCGCAAGGATCCGACCTCTACGCGGTCATAGGAGCCTCCTCGCCACCTGTATCAGCCCCGCGACATTCCGTTTCGCGTGTCTTGACGACGTCCCCGCTGTCTCCTACTTTGTATGCCGCGACAACAAACACGTGTCGCGGGTCACAGCAGGGGAGGCGCGCCGGGATGCAGCACCAGTCACAGCCGTTGACCGGCAACGCTTCAGCTGCCGACCAGATGGTGCTCCGCCGGCACAATCTCGGCCTGGTGCTGCGCCACATCCGCGACCTCGGACCCCACTCGCGGGCGAAGATCGCCACCAGCACAGGTCTGAACAAGGCCACCGTGTCCAGCCTGGTCAGCGAGCTGTCCGAACGCGGCCTGGTCCGCGACGGCTCGCTGGAGCGCGGCAACGTCGGCCGTCCCGGCCACACGATCGAGCTGGACGGCGCCACCGTCTGCGGGATCGGTGCCGAGGTCAACGTGAACCACGTCGAGGTGCTGGCGCTCGACCTGCGCGGCACGGTGGTGGCCGAGAAGCGCTCCTCCCTGGACACCGCGCGCCTCGACCCCGACGAGGTTCTCGACCGGCTGGCGCAGCTGATTCACGAGGCCACCGACGAGGTGCTCGCCCGCGACGCGCGTACGGTCGGCCTGACGCTCGGCGTCGCCGGACTCGTCGACCGCGGCGCCGGTGTGCTCGCCGTGGGCCCGAACCTCGGCTGGCACGACGTGCCGGTCGCGGACCTGGTGCATCAGCGACTGGACCGGCCGGCGTACCCGCTGCTGGTCGACAACGAGGCCAACCTCGCGGCGATGGCCGAGGCAGCCGCCCTTCCGGAGGGTGACCGCGCCGACGTGCTGGTGCTGGTCGGAGAGGCCGGCGTCGGCGGCGGCATCATCTCCGGTGGCCGGCTGCTTCGCGGCGCGCAGGGCTTCGCCGGCGAGATCGGGCACATGCGGGTCGACCCGCAGGGCCGCCGCTGCGGGTGCGGCCGGACCGGGTGTTGGGAGACCGTCGCCGGACTCCGCGCGCTGCTGTCCGCCGCCGCCGACCCCGATGACCCGATCCAGGACCCCGCGCTCGGTCTCGAGGACCGGCTGGCCGAGCTGAACCGTCGCGCCGAGCTCGGCGACGCCCGCACGCTCGCCGCCCTGCACCAGGTGGGCGGCTGGGTCGGACGCGGCGCCGCCACGCTGGTCAACGTGCTGAACCCGAGGGTGCTCGTCCTCGGCGGCTACTTCGCGGTCGTCGGTGGCTGGATGCTCGACGGCATCCGCGACGAGCTCGCCGCCGGGTCCATCGCGCCGAGGGCCGGCGACTGCCGGGTGGAGCTGTCCACGCTCGGGTTCACCGCGGCCGTGCGCGGCGGGGCGCAGGTCGCCCTGGACTCCGTCTTCACCGATCCGACGCAGGTGCCGCGCCGCTCCGCCGACCGTTCGGCAGACCTCATGGAAGGGGCCACCCGATGACCGTGCCCGAGAAGGACGCCGCCGCGCTCCTCGAGATGCGCGGCATCGTCAAGGAGTTTCCCGGTGTCCGGGCCCTCGACGGTGTCGACCTCGACGTCCGGGTCGGCGAGGTGCACTGCCTGCTCGGCCAGAACGGGGCAGGCAAGTCGACCCTGATCAAGGTCCTCGCCGGCGCCCACCGGCCCGACGAGGGCGAGATCTGGTGGGAGGGCGAGAAGGTCGACCTGAGCTCACCGACCGCGGCGATCAAGCAAGGCATCGCCACCATCTACCAGGAGCTGGACCTGGTCGACGGGCTCACCGTCGCCGAGAACATCTACCTCGGGCACGAGCTGTCCCGCGGCGGCCTCCTCCGGGCGTCCGAGGCCAGGCGCAAGGCACAGGCCATCCTGGAGCGCCTCGGGCACGGCGAGATCCGGGTCGGCCAGGAAGTCGGCAAGCTGTCGCCGGCGGGCAAGCAGATCGTCAGCATGGCCCGGGCCCTGTCCCGGGACGCCCGGCTGATCGTCATGGACGAGCCGTCCGCGGTCCTCGACCAGGAGGAGGTCGGCAACCTCTTCCGGGTGATCGCAGAGCTCACCCGCGACGGCGTGGCCGTGGTCTACATCTCGCACCGGCTCCAGGAGGTCAAGGAGATCGGCGACCGGGTCACCGTCCTCAAGGACGGCAGCACCGTGAGCACCGGGCTGGACGCGAAGTCGACGTCGACCGCGGACCTGATCCACCTGATGACCGGCCGGTCGATCGAGTACGTCTTCCCCGACCGCAGACCGCCCGCACCGGGCGCACCGGTGGTCCTGGAGGTCGACGGGCTCGCCCTGGACGGCACCTTCCACGACGTCGCCTTCGAGGTCCGCGCCGGGCAGATCGTGGGTCTTGCCGGGCTGGTCGGCGCCGGCCGCTCGGAGATCCTCGAGACGGTCTACGGCGCCCGCAAGGCGAGCGCCGGTTCGGTGCGCGTCGACGGCAAGCGCCTGCGACCGGGGTCCGTGCACACGGCGGTGGCTGCGGGCATCGGCCTGGCGCCGGAGGAACGCAAGAGCCAAGGGCTTCTGCTGGACCATGCCGTCTACCGCAACATCAGCGTGTCCTCGATGACGCGTTTCGCGCGCGCCGGCTTCCTGGGCAGCAAGCAGGAGCGGATCGCGGCGGCCGAGATCACCCGCTCGCTCGACGTACGGCCGGCGGGTGTCGACCAGGCCGTGCGCACCCTGTCCGGCGGCAACCAGCAGAAGGTCGTGCTCGCCCGGTGGCTGATGCGGCACTGCCGCGTGCTGCTGCTCGACGAGCCCACCCGCGGTGTCGACGTGGGCGCGCGCAGCGAGATCTACGCGCTCGTGCGCTCTCTCGCCGACCAGGGGGTCGCGGTCGTCGTCGTGTCCAGCGAGGTGGAAGAGGTCCTCGGTCTGGCAGACCAGGTCCTGGTGGTCCGTGAAGGAGAGATCGTGCACAGAGGTCCGGCGCAGGAAATCACCGAGCACCAGGTCCTGGACCTGGTGATGGCAGGGAGCGCGGCATGAACAGCAACAGCACACCCGCCCAGGTCAGCGACCCGGTCGGCAGCAAGGAGACACCGCCGCAGACCTCACCCGAGGACAACCGGCGCGACCACTGGGCCCTGAGGCTGCTCACCGCGTCGAGCGCGGGCCGCAACCTCGGCCTGGTCCTCGCCTTCGGGCTGCTCTGCCTGGTCGGCTACGCGACGGCCCCCGAGCGGTTCATCGACGTCGACAACTTCATGACGATCCTGCGACTCGCCTCGGTGATCGGGGTGGTCAGCATCGGGATGACGTTCGTGATCACAGGTGGCGGCATCGACCTCTCGGTCGGTGCGATCCTCGCCCTGTCCTCGGTGTGGGCCACCACGCTGGCCACCCAGACGCTGGCGGACGACACGCACTGGATCGTGATGGTCAGCACCGCGCTGCTGGTCGGAGCCGGCTGCGGCCTGGTCAACGGTCTCCTGGTCGCCTACGGCAAGGTGGTGCCGTTCATCGCGACGCTCGCGATGCTGGCCAGCGCGCGCGGACTGGCCGAGATCCTCTCCGACAGGCGCACCCAGATCATCACCGCCCAGGGCTTCGCCGACTTCTTCCGCGCCGACGTGGTCGGCGTCCCGGTCCTGGTGATCATGTTCGCGCTGGTCGCGATCGCCGGCTGGGTGCTGTTGAACCGGACCACCTTCGGCCGGCGTACGTTCGCCGTCGGCGGCAACATCGAGGCCGCCCGCCTGGCCGGCATCAACGTGCACCGGCACACCGTCATGCTCTACGTGCTGGTCGGCGTGTGCTGCGGAATCGCCGCGATCATGCTGATGGCCCGGACGACGACCGGCTCCTCCACGCACGGCACCCTCTACGAGCTCGACGCCATCGCGGCCGTCGTGATCGGCGGAACGCTGCTCTCCGGCGGCCGCGGAACGATCGGCGGCACCGTGCTTGGCGTGCTGATCTTCACCACGCTGTCGAACGTCTTCACGATGAACAACCTGTCCATCTCGGCGCAGGCGGTCGCCAAGGGCGTGATCATCGTCATCGCCGTCCTCCTGCAGCAACGCTTCGCCAACCGCAGCTCGTCGCCGTGACCGTACGGCGTCGCCCCTCACCCGATGTCGCCACACCACACCGTCAAGGAGAAACCATGTCCGACCGCACACTGCCCCTGAGGCGCCGGCTGCTGATGAGCACGGCCGCCATGCTCACCATCGGTGTCGTCGCCGCCGGCTGCACCAGCAACACCCCCGAGGCCGTCAACGACGAGACCTCCGGCAACCAGAACGCCGCCTCGGGCTCCAACGACGAGACCGGTGAGACCGTGACCATCGGGTTCTCCGCACCCGCCGCCGACCACGGATGGATGGCGCAGATCACCGCTGCGGCGAAGGCCGAGGCGGAGAAGTTCGAGGACGTGGAGCTCGTCGTCGCCGAGGGCACCAACGACGTCAGCGTGCAGATCAGCCAGGTCGAGACCTTCATCAACGACCAGGTCGACGCGATCGTGCTGCTGCCCTTCGACGGTGCCGCGCTGACGCCGGTCGCGCTGAAGGCGATGGAGTCCGGCATCCCGGTGATCAACGTCGACCGTGAGTTCGAGAGCCCCTTCGCGGCCCGAGCCACCGTGCTCGGTGACAACTACGGGATGGGCGTGTCCGCCGGCACCTACATCTGCGAGCAGATCGGCGACAACAAGGACGCCGTGGTCGCGGAGATCGCCGGCATCGACTCGCTGCCGCTGACCCAGGACCGCAGCCAGGGATTCGCGGACGCACTGAGCGACTGCGGCCTCGACGTGGACAACCGCGTCGCCGCCGAGTTCACCGTCGAGTCCGGCGAGCGCGCCGCCTCGAACCTGCTCCAGGCCGCGCCCCAGATCGACGCGATCTGGAACCACGACGACGACCAGGGTGTCGGCGTGATGGCCGCGATCGAGAACTCCGGCCGTGACGAGTTCTTCGTCGTCGGTGGCGCCGGCTCCCGCAACGTGATGGAGGCCATCCAGTCCGGTGACTCGCTGATCCAGGCGACCGTCGTCTACCCGGCGACCCAGGGCGCCGACGGCATCCGGCTCGCCCGCCTGGTCGCCCAGGACAAGGCGCTCACCGACCTGGTCGAGGTCGAGGTTCCCCGCAAGATCGTGCTCTACGCCCCCGTGGTCACGGAGGAGAACGTCGAGCAGTTCCTGCCGACGGCGTTCCAGTCCTGACCGCGACGCGGTCCCACCAGCACTGATCAAGGGCAAGGCATCTGATGAACGAGGACAAGCAGGGCACGCTCCGCGTGGGCATGGTGGGCTACGCCTTCATGGGCGCGGCGCACTCACAGGCCTGGCGCAACGCGCACCGGTTCTTCGACCTCCCGCTGACGCCGCGGATGGCGGCGCTGTGCGGGCGCGACGAGAACCGGCTCCGGGCCGCAGCGGACCAGCTCGGGTGGGAGTCGACCGAGACCGACTGGCGCGCGCTGATCGACCGCGACGACGTCGACCTGGTCGATGTGTGCACGCCGGGCGACACGCACGCCGAGATTGCCATCGCGGCGCTGGAGGCCGGCAAGCACGTGCTCTGCGAGAAGCCGCTCGCGAACACCGTCGACGAGGCCGTGGCGATGGCCGCGGCGGCGCGGCGGGCGGCGTCCTCGGGCGTCCGCTCGATGGTCGGGTTCACCTACCGACGGGTCCCGGCGATCGGCCTGGCCCGCCGGCTGGTGCGCGACGGGCGCCTCGGCGAGATCCGTCAGGTGCGGGCGCAGTACCTCCAGGACTGGCTCGCCGACCCGGAGGCTCCGTTGTCGTGGCGGCTGCAGAAGGAGCGGGCCGGGTCCGGCGCGCTGGGCGACATCGGTGCTCACATCATCGACCTGACGCAGCACATCACCGGTGACCGGATCGGGTCGGTCACCGGGATGCTGCAGACCTTCGTCACCGAGCGGCCGGTGCCGACCGAGTCCAGCGGCCTGTCCGCGGTCGCCGGCACCGAACGCGGCGAGGTGACCGTCGACGACGCGGTCGCCTTCCTGGCCAGGTTCGACGGCGGCGCGATCGGCACCTTCGAGGCGACCCGGATGGCACGCGGTCGCAAGAACGCGATCCGGATCGAGATCAACGGCACGCAAGGCAGCCTGGCGTTCGACTTCGAGGACATGAACGTCCTGCACTTCTTCGACGCCACCGAACCGGCCGAGACCGCAGGGTTCCGCCGGATCGTGGTCACCGAGCCGGAGCACCCGTACGTCGGCGCGTGGTGGCCGCCCGGGCACCTGCTCGGCTACGAGCACGGGTTCGTGCACCAGGTCGTCGACCTGGTCACCGCGATCGGTGAGGGGAGCGACCCGCTGCCCTCGTTCGCGGACGGTCTCCAGGTGCAACGGGTCCTGTCCGCGGTGCAGGAGAGCGCCGACAAGCAGAGCTGGCTGGAGGTAACCGCATGAGTGACAGCTACACACCCACCCCCGAGGACCGGTTCTCGTTCGGGCTCTGGACCGTCGGCTGGCAGGGCGTGGACGTTTTCGGCGGTCCCGTGCGCGACCCGCTCGACCCGATCGAGTCAGTGCACCGGCTGGCCGAGCTCGGCGCCGCTGCGGTCACCTTCCACGACGACGACCTGGTGCCCGACGACACCGAACGGCAGACCACGCTGGACAAGTTCACCAAGGCGTTGTCCGACACCGGTCTGCACGTCGAGATGGCGACCACCAACCTGTTCGGTCACGCCGCGTTCAAGGACGGTGCGCTCACCGCCAACGACCGGGACGTGCGTCGCTACGCGCTCTCGAAGCTGTTGCGCAACCTGGACCTGGCCGCCGAGCTCGGTGCCGGCACCTACGTGCTGTGGGGCGGCCGCGAGGGAGCCGAGAGCGGCGCGTCGAAGGACGTCGCCGCGGCGCTGGACCGCTACCGGGAGTCGATGAACCTGCTCTGCGAGTACGTCGTCGAGCAGGGCTACGACATCCGCTTCGCGATCGAGCCCAAGCCCAACGAGCCGCGCGGTGACATCCTGCTGCCGACGATCGGCCACGCGCTGGCGTTCATCGGCGAGCTGGACCGGCCCGAGCTGGTCGGCCTGAACCCCGAGGTCGGGCACGAGGAGATGGCCGGCCTGAACTACGCGCACGGGATCACCCAGGCGCTGTGGCACGACAAGCTGTTCCACATCGACCTCAACGGGCAGCACGGTCCCCGGTACGACCAGGACCTCCGGTTCGGGGCCGGCAACCTCCGCGGTGCGTTCTGGACCGTCGACGCGATCGAGGGTGCCGGGTCCGGCAAGGCGTACGACGGCTACGTCCACTTCGACTTCAAGCCGCCGCGCACCGAGGACATGGACGGGGTCTGGGAGAGCGCACGCGCCTGCATGCGCAACTACCTGATCCTGCGCAGCCGGGTCCGGGCGTTCCGGGCCGACCCCGAGGTGCAGGAGGCCCTCACCGCGTCGCGGGTCGACCAGCTCGCCGTACCCACCCTGGCGGCGGGGGAGTCGCTCGCCGCCCTGCGCGAGGAGAAGCACGACATCGACGCGATGGCCGCACGCGGCATGGGCTTCGAGCGGCTCGACCAGCTCGCGATGGAGCACCTGCTCGGCGCCCGCTGACCACTCACCAGGAAAAGGACGGACTTTCGATGGCACGACCGATCACGCTGTTCACCGGCCAGTGGGCCGACCTGCCCTTCGAGGAGGTCGCCCGACTCGCCTCCGGCTGGGGGTACGACGGGCTGGAGATCGCCTGTTGGGGCGACCACCTCGACGTCTGGAAGGCCGCCGAGGACGACGCCTACGTCCAGGACCGGCTCGACATCCTCGAGAAGTACAACCTGAGGCTGTTCGCGATCTCGAACCACCTCAAGGGCCAGGCGGTCTGCGACGACCCGATCGACGCCCGGCACCAGGCGATCCTCCCGGCGCGGATCTGGGGCGACGGTGATGCTGAGGGCGTCCGGCAGCGGGCGGCGGAGGAGATGAAGATGACCGCGCGGGCCGCGCAACGGCTCGGCGTCGACGTGGTGGTCGGCTTCACCGGCTCGTCGATCTGGAAGTACGTCGCGATGTTCCCGCCGGTCACCGAAGAGCTGGTGGATGCGGGTTACCGTGACTTCGCGGACCGGTGGAACCCGATCCTCGACGTGTTCGACGAGTGCGGCGTGCGGTTCGCCCACGAGGTGCACCCCTCGGAGATCGCCTACGACTACTGGACCACGGTCCGGACCCTCGAGGCGATCGGGCACCGCGAGGCGTTCGGCCTGAACTGGGACCCGAGCCACTTCATCTGGCAGGACCTCGACCCGGTGGGCTTCATCT
>JAICRS010000155.1 GCA_025966335.1 Nocardioidaceae bacterium | reverse complement strand
TGCGTATCGCTTGATCGCGTCGAGGTACTCCTCGCGCGAGGACAGACCGGACAGGTCGCACCGGGTCTGCTCGAGCCCGCCGATCAGCGGATGCAGGTGGGCGTCCTGGAAGCCGGGTGCGAGGAGACCTCCGGCGAGGTCGACCTCCTCGGCCTCGCCTCCTGCGGCGGCGCGCACCTCCTGCGGCGCGCCGACGGCGACGATCCTGCCGCGGGCGGTGGCCACGGCGATCCCGGTCTGGTGCCGGACGCCGTCGAAGACGCCTCCGTTCACGAAGATGCGTGTGGCCATGCCCGGCATACTCACCCAACGCCCCGGCCTCGGCAAGTCGCGTGTGCCTGAGCACCGGTTCATGGTGATCGCGACGGCGTCGGCAGGAAGCGTGGATACTTGATGGCATGCCCGGTTGCTGCGATCCGAACGGATACGACGCCATCTTCGGTGCGCGCTTCGCCCGCCGCGTCGCCCACAAGTACCGCAAGCGCGGGCTCGACCGGACCTCCCGCCGGATCGTCGACTTCTTGTTGGAGCGCGGGATCCGGGACGCGACGGTCCTCGAGATCGGCGGGGGAGTCGGCGAGATCCAGGTCGAGCTGCTCCGGCACGGCGCCACCCATGCCACGAACCTCGAGATGGCGACCGGCTACGAGAGCGAGGCGAGCCGGCTGCTGGAGCACGCCGGCGTGGCCGGACGGGTCACCAGGCGCAACGTGGACATCGCCACGGCACCCGAGGCCGTAGAAGCCGCGGATGTCGTGGTGCTGCACCGGGTGGTCTGCTGCTACCCCGACTACGAGCGGCTGTTGACCGCTGCCGGCAGCCACGCCCGTCGGCTCCTGGTCTTCAGCCACCCGCCGCGAAACGTCGTGTCCCGGGCGTTCCTGTGGGTGCAGAACCATGCGCTGCTGATCGCCGGCAAGACGTTCCAGGCGTTCGTGCACCCACCGGAGGCGATGGTCGGGGTCCTGAAGGAGCAAGGGTTGACTGTTCGTTACCGGCGCGACGGGCTGGTGTGGCACGTGGTCGGCCTCGAACGGTGACGCGTATCCGTTCCGCGCTGGTCGCCGTCGTGCTGGGCGTGGCGTCGACCGGGCTCGCTGCCTGCGCGCAGCCGGGTGCGGACGTTGCACGCGACGGTGCCAGCCCGGCACCGAGCGTGGTCGAGACCACGACCCCGACCACGAGCCCGGCACCGACCCCCAGCCCCAGCCCCAGCGCCAGCCCGACCATGCCACCGGACCAGGCGGAGCTCCGGGGCGGTGGTTACGCAGCGGCCCTGCCCGGCAGCGATGCACCCGGTCGCCGGGAGAAGGGCGACACCGGCGGACCGCAGATCCCGATCTCGGCCAGCGAGCCGAACATCGAGGAGATCGAGCGCCTCGTCCGCGCGGTGGAGAAGATCGCCGCGCAGCACGTTCCGGCTCAGCCCGACCCGCAGTCCGGGTCGCTGGCCGCCGAGGTGGGCACGTTCAGCTATCGCTACTTCGCCGACGGGACCGTGGCACCCGACCCGGCATGGGTCTCGGCCAACATCACCACCGACTCGGTGCCGTTGTTGGGCACGGTCACCTGCCACCGCGTCATGCTTCCGCAGCTGCGGGCGGCCCTGCAGGAGGTCGTGGACCGTGGGCTGGCCGCGGAGATCCACCCCGGCGAGTTCGCTGGGTGCTACGTGCCCCGGTTCATCGAACGGAACCCGAGCCGCGGCCTCTCGCTGCACACCTGGGGTATCGCCGTGGATCTCAACGTGCCCGGCAACCAGCGGGGGACGGTCGGTGAGATCAGCCGCGAGGTGGTGGCGATCTTCAAGCGGTGGGGCTTCGCCTGGGGCGGCGACTGGGCCTACACCGACCCGATGCACTTCGAGCTCGCTGCGCTGGTCAGGGCCCGGTAGAACGGCCCTAGTCCTTTCGGACGGTGCTGGGTTCCGAAAGGGTCATCTATGGATTCATCCGGGGCAGATCGGCGCGTTTGCGCGCATCGGAAGTAAAGGCTTGTTTCCATTGATCACGAGCAACAAACGGCGGGAGAGGCTCGTGACTACCGAACTACAGAAACTCGTGCTCGATGCACGGTTCGATGAACACCTGGCCCGGTGCCAGAGGGCGCAGAACTGTCTGTGCGGACAGCAGCTGGAAGACTGCACCCGGGAGCACTGCCCCCGCTGCGGTCGCACGCTGACCTCGCGCTGAGCGCTGCCGGCGGCCTCATCGGCCGTCGGCGCCGTCCTCGCGGTTGGCGGGGTCGGACATCTCCTCGCGGTTCTTCTGCTCCTCGGGGTCCTTGTCGATCCGGTCGGCGATGTCCGCCCGGCTCAGGTCCTCGATGTTCTCGATGCGTTCGCCGCTGGGTAGTTCGCTCATGGTCGGGTCGTACCCGCGTCACCGGTCGGCATGCGGTGCTCGGCCGCCTCGATCGCATCCAGCCATCGGCCGCTGAAGGTGGCACCGTCCACCGCGGTGACCACCCGGGTACGTCGTCCCTCCGACTGTCGCTCGAAGCGGAGGACCCCCTGGTCCAGCACCGGTCGCAGATCCATCTCCGTCAGAGTGGCCCCCGGCCAGCCGACGGCGACCGCGCAGGTCACCGGGTCCCAGTGGAAGTTCACCAGGTCGGCGGGCAGTGCAGCATGTCGCGCGGCGAGCTCCCGGTAGCCGTTGTCCTCGCCGTGTTCGACCGACTGTCGAGCGAGCAGTGATCCGGTGGCCCCGGCGGCGGACAGTCGCGCCAGGTCCGCCGTACGCAACGTCGCTGTGACCGCGGCGGCGCACGGGACGAACGTCAGGTCGGCGCGGCTGCCGAACACGGTGAGAGCGGCGTCGACGTCATGCTGGACGTTCCGGTCCCGCGAAGGACCCCACGGCGGGTACCCGTCGGGGAGTGCGTCGACCCAGCCGCCCATCGTGAACACCGGGACGCCGTCGAGCGCGCCCGGGAGGGACCGCTCCACATGGGCCAGGTTGGTGTACGGACCGACCGCGACCAGCCGCGCACCGGCCTCGATGCTTTCCGTCAGCAGGTCGATCGCAGCGCCCGGCGTCGGCCCGCCGGAGGCCACCGGAACATGGGTGGCGCCCAGCATCACCAGCAGCTCGCGGACGAGGTCCGCGCGGCGGCCGTCGGCGTCGTCGACGGTGGTGACCCCGCACACCTCGACGCCCGGCCAGCCGAGGGTCATCACGAGCGCGCAGGCGTCGTCCGGATCGTCGCCGAGGTCGCTGTCGATGTGCAGCCGCATGCGACCAGTGTGCGGTTAAGGTACTCCCGATAGGCAGGGACGGTCAGCAAGGGGAATCGGTGAACACGCAGGGCGACGCGTTGGCGGAGACCGATCGCGTCCTGACGATCCCGAACGTGATCAGCATCGTCCGGCTGGCCGGGGTGCCGTTGTTCCTGTGGCTCGTGCTCGGTCCGGAGGCCGACGGCTGGGCGCTCGGCGTGCTGATGCTGTCCGGGGTCAGCGACTACCTCGACGGCTACCTCGCCCGCCGGCTCAACCAGATGTCGAAGCTCGGGGAGATCCTGGACCCGGTGGCGGACCGTCTCTACATCCTCGCGGTCGTCTTCGGGCTCGCCTTCCGCGACATCATCCCGTGGTGGCTCGCGCTCCTGCTCCCGGCGCGTGACCTCTTCTTGTGGGGTCTGGTCCCGTTCCTTCGGACCCGTGGCTACAGCGCGCTGCCGGTGCACTTCCTCGGCAAGGCCGCCACCGCCAACCTGCTCTACGCATTCCCGCTGCTCCTGCTCGGCGACGGGGAGGGCGTGGTCGCGACCCTGGCCGAGGTGTTCGGCTGGGCGTTCGCGATCTGGGGCACCGGCTTGTACTGGTGGGCCGGGTTCCTCTACGCCTGGCAGGTCCGCAAGCTGCTGGCGGACCACGACCGGAGGGCTCCGAGTCTCGATGGCAGCTGACCAGCGGCCGGGCAGCGGTCCTGGCACGATCGCACCACCTCAGACGACGATGGGGCTGCTCGACTACCTCACCGCGCACTCGATGGACGAGGACTACGCCCAGGTCGCCGAGCGGGAGTCGTCGAAGGGGGCACCGACCCCGAACCGGTCCGGGGCGGCGGCCCTGCTCATCCTCGGCCTGTTCGGGCTGCTGGTGGCCACCGCCGCCGTGCAGACCTCACGCAACGCGGTCGAGACCGAGGACGACCACCAGCAGCTGGTCACCCAGATCCAGGCGCGCAGCGCCCAGGTCGACGCGCGGCGGGACCGGGTCGCGTCGCTGCGCGAGGAGGTGGACTCGCTGCGCGCACAGTTCCTCGACGCGAGCACGCAGGGACGGGCGATGACCGCCCGGCTGGACCGGCTCGGCGTACGCACGGGTGCTTCCGCGGTGACCGGCCCCGGGGTGCGCGCCGTGGTCGACGACGCACCCGGCGCGGTCTCCGCCGAGAACAAGGTGCTGGACCAGGACCTGCAACGTCTCGTGAACGCGCTGTGGGGAGTGGGCGCCGAGGCGATCGCCATCAACGGCGAGCGGCTCACCACGCTGACCGCGATCCGGTTCGCCGGCTCGGCGATCGTGGTGAACCGTTCACTTTCACCACCTTACGTAGTCTCGGCGATAGGTGGCCCGAACATGGCCGCCCGGTTCGTCGAGTCACAGAACGGGGCCGCCTGGCTGGACACCCAGGCCAGGTTCGGGCTCCAGTTCGACATGACCACGGAGGAGAGTCTCACCTTGCCTGCGGCTGACCGGATCAACCTTCGCTACGCGAGAACCCCGGAGGACAGTCAGTGATCGCCGGTCTCGGCCTGCTCGTCGGCATCATCCTCGGGCTGATGCTGCAGCCCGAGGTGCCGCTCTGGCTCGAGCCGTACCTGCCGATCGCCGTGGTGGCCGCGCTCGATGCCGTGTTCGGTGCGCTGCGCGCGTTCCTCGACGGGATCTTCGACGACAAGGTGTTCGTGATCTCGTTCATCAGCAACGTGCTGATCGCGGCCCTGATCGTCTACCTCGGCGACAAGCTCGGCGTGGGGGGCCAGCTCTCCACCGGCGTCATCGTCGTGCTCGGTATCCGGATCTTCTCCAACGTGGCCGCGATCCGCCGCCACATCTTCCATGCCTGAGATGAGTGACGACATGGACGAGCCGCAGACCGGTCGCCAGCGACTGCTGGCCGCGCTGACCCGACCGGGCTCACGCGGGCAGCTGACCGCCGCGATCCTGCTCGCGGTGGTCGGCTTCGCCGGTGTCGTCCAGGTCCAGTCCACCGAGGAGAACGACGTCTACGCAGGGGCGCGGCAGGAGGACCTGATCCAGCTGCTTAACTCGCTCGGACTGGCCTCGCAGCGGGCGGAGAACGAGATCGCGGAGCTCGAGCAGACTCGGAGCTCCCTGCGGAACAACACCGACAGCAGGCGGGCGGCGCTGGAGCAGGCCCGACAGGAGGCCAACGTGCTCGGCATCCTCGCCGGCACCCTGCCCGCGGTGGGTCCCGGCGTGCTGATCACGGTGGAGGACCCCACCGGCGGGGTCGGCACCAACCAGCTGCTCGACGGGCTGGAGGAGCTGCGGGACGCCGGCGCGGAGGCGATCGAGATCAACGACACCGTCCGGGTGGTCGCACAGACGTCCCTGCAGCAGGGCGACGACGGCGGCATCGTGGTCGACGGGCAGCTGCTGACGCCGCCGTACACCATCGAGGCCATCGGCGACTCGCACACGCTCGCCGACTCCCTCGACATCCCCGGTGGGTTCACCGACGGCATCGAGGAGGTCGGGGGAAACGTGGTGGTCAAGGAGCTCACCACCGTGGAGGTGACCACCACCCGCGACCCGACCCAGCCGGAGTACGCCGAGCCGGTCGAAACGGAGTAGCCTGCACCCGTTCCGTTGCCGCTGTGTCACGAAGGAGTGCCGTGTACCCCGAAGACCTCAAATACACCAGCGAGCACGAGTGGGTGCGCAGCCCGGGGGAGACCCAGAACGCGGTCCGCGTCGGCATCACGCACTTCGCCCAGGACGCGCTCGGCGACATCGTCTACGTGTCGCTGCCCGAGGTCGGCGCCGAGGTCGAGAGCGGCTCCCCGGTGGGAGAGCTCGAGTCCACCAAGTCCGTGAGCGACATCTACGCTCCGGTCAACGGCAAGGTGGTGGCGCGCAACGAGGCGCTCGACGGCACACCAGAGCTGGTCAACTCCGACCCGTACGGCGAGGGCTGGCTGTTCGAGGTGGAACCGGCGGACTCGTCCGCGGTGGGCCTGTTGATGGACGCGTCCACCTACCAGGAGTCCCTCGAGTCCTGAACCGCCGTCTCCCGACGGTGGATCTCTGTCCAATCTCGCTTGATCGTGACCGGTCGGCTGATAGGTTCGGATAACCATCAACCTCGACTGTCACTTGAGGGTTTCGGGACACGTTCTACAGGAGGCCGATCATGCCGTTCTGCACCGAGTGCGGGAAACAGAATCCTGACGATGCCAGGTTCTGCTCCCAGTGCGGTCGTCGTCTGGTGACCGCCGCGCCCGCCGAGCAGAGCGCGGACGAGGGGCACCACCACGAGACACCCGGCGAGACCACGTCGACGATCACCTTCGGCGCGCCGGTGAAGCCGTCCGGTGAGCACGCCGAGGAGCGTTCGTTGAACGAGGCCGACGCGGCCGCGGTCGACGCGCTGCCCGCCGGCAGTGCACTGCTCGTGGTCCAGCGAGGCCCGAGCGCGGGCAGCCGGTTCCTGCTGGACACCGACCTCGTCTCGGCCGGTCGGCACCCCGAGAGCGAGATCTTCCTCGACGACGTCACGGTCTCGCGCCGGCACGCGGAGTTCCGCCGCGGCGCGGACGGTTACACGGTCGCCGACGTGGGCAGCTTGAACGGCACCTACGTGAACCGGGACCGGATCGACGAGGTCGCCCTCCAGGGCGGCGACGAGGTGCAGATCGGCAAGTATCGGCTGGTCTACTTCGCCAGCCACGCAGGAGCAGGCAGCCAGAGGTGAGAGCGGCCTCCTCCTCCCGCACCCGGATGAGCATCGGGGAGGTCTTGTCGCAGCTGCGCCCCGACTTCCCCGAGATCAGCATCTCCAAGATCCGGTTCCTCGAGGCGGAGGGACTGATCGAGCCGGAGCGCACCCCGTCGGGATACCGGAAGTTCTCCCACCGCGACGTCGAGCGGCTGCGCTACG
>JAICRS010000118.1 GCA_025966335.1 Nocardioidaceae bacterium | reverse complement strand
ACGACCGGGGCGGCGAAGTCGACCGCGAAGAAGACCACCGGCGCAGCCAAGTCCACGGCGAAGAAGGCCACGAAGACCACCAAGTCAGCGGCGAAGAAGGCGACCGGCACAACCAAGTCCGCCGCCAAGAAGACCACCGGCACGACCAAGTCAGCCGCAAAGAAGAGCGCCGCCAAGAAGTCACCGGCCACCAAGTCCACGGCCAAGAAGTCGCCGGCCAAGAAGTCAGCTACCAAGGCGGCGAAGAAGGCACCCGCCAAGAAGACGACGACCGCCAAGGCCGCCGCGAAGAAGGCCCCCGCGAGGAAGAGCACCGCCAAGAAGGGCACGGCGAAGAAGGCCGCAAGGAAGTCCTGACCCCAGGAGCCCGCCCGCGCACCACACGCCGGGCCGGGTCACCGGAAAGCGTCAGACATGACGAGACCCCCGCCGTCACCGGCGGGGGTCTCGTGCGTCTGCCCGGAGGCTCAGTCCTCGAGCTCCTCGTCGTTCCAGGCCGGGTCGTGGTCCCACGCCTCGTTGCGTTCCTCGACCTTGTCGAGTGCGCGCGAGGCCTCCGCCTCGGTCGGGTAGGGCCCGAGCCGGTCGGCGTTGCGGCAGCCGTCCTGGCCCTCGACGCGGTGATGGGTGAGGCAGAACCAGTACTCGCCACTGCTCATGGGTCGCTCCTCTTCTCGCCGGACACGGGTAATCATGCCCACCGTCTCGCAAACTACACTCGACGGCGTGACTGCGATTGCCCCTGCGACCATCTCCCCACGCCGCTCCGTGCCTGCGCACATTCCCCGCCCGGAGTACGTCGACAAGGAGGCGCCGACGCCGTTCACCGGCTCGGAGGTCAAGGACGCGGAGACGATCGAGAGGATGCGGATCGCCGGCCGCCTCGCCGCGCAGGCGCTGCAGCTGGTCGGCAAGCACATCCAGCCCGGGGTCACCACCGACGAGCTGGACCGGATCGGCCACGAGTTCCTCTGCGACAACGACGCCTACCCCTCCACGCTCGGCTACAAGCACTTCCCGAAGTCGCTGTGCACCAGCGTCAACGAGGTGATCTGCCACGGCATCCCGGACAGCCGTCCGGTGGAGGACGGCGACATCGTCAACATCGACATCACCGCCTACATCGGCGGTGTGCACGGCGACACCAACGCGACCTTCCTGGCCGGTGACGTCGACGAGGACAGCCGGCTGCTGGTCGAACGCACCGAGGAGGCGCTGCGCCGGGCGATCAACGCGGTCCGGCCGGGCCGGCAGATCAACGTGATCGGTCGCGTGATCGAGTCCTACGCGAAGCGGTTCGGGTACGGCGTGGTCCGCGACTTCACCGGCCACGGGGTCGGCGAGTCGTTCCACTCCGGCCTGATCGTCCCGCACTACGACGAGCCCTACTACGACACCGTGATCGAGACCGGCATGACGTTCACGATCGAGCCCATGCTGTGCCTGGGCACCTACGAGTGGGACATGTGGGAGGACAACTGGACCGTGGTCACCAAGGACCGCAGGCGCAGTGCCCAGTTCGAGCACACCCTGCTGGTCACCGACCACGGCGCCGAGGTGCTCACCCTCCCCTGAATCGGGGGCCCGACAGCCACAATCAGCGCAGGTCGTCGTACGACTTCTCGCCCGCCTCGACGGCCAGCCGCTCCAGCCGGAGTACGCCGGCCTCGTGCTCCGGGTCGCCGGACATCACCGCCGCGAGCCGCATGTGCGGGAGGGCGTCGACGTAGCGGGACTGGCGTTCGAGGACCCGGGCCAGCGCGAACCGCGCCCACAGGTCGGAGGGGCACTCCTCGACGAGCAGCAACAGGTCGGTCTCGGCCCTGCCGAGCTGGGCGCTCTGGAAGTAGGCCCAGGCACGGAGGGTGCGCAGGCTGGTCGACGCCGGCTCCTTCTCGATCGCCGGGTCGAGGATCTCGATGGCATGCCGAGGGTTCTTGTCCTCGAGCAGCCGCCAGGCCTCGTGGTAGACGTCGGCCGGATGGTTGGTCCTGCTGGGTGGCAGAAAGGTCACGATCTTCTCCAATCACCAGTCTGAACGCCGCGCGCCGAGGGCGCATTCCCGTCGGTGACGGGGTGGGATGAGCTGGCCTGTAGGCCGGGTTCTGTCTCCGTGCGCCTCACGACGCGCGGTCGACGACCATCCATCTAGGGCTGCCGTTGCCGACAACCTCTGGCGGTCTACCCGCGAGCTCGGGCGGGCAGCCCTCGAACGCTCGCGCAGACGAGGGCCGAAGCCCTCGTCCTCTTGACCTTGCTCCAGGTGGGGTTTACCTAGCCGCTCCGGTCGCCCGGAACGCTGGTGGTCTCTTACACCACCGTTTCACCCTTACCGCTTCCCGGCCGAGGCCGAGCAGCGGCGGTCTGTTTTCTGTGGCACTGTCCCGCGGGTCACCCCGGGTGGGTGTTACCCACCACCTTGCCCTACGGAGCCCGGACCTTCCTCGGGGAGTTGCCTCCACGCGGTCGCCCGGCCAGCTCATCCGCACTACCAGGATAGGGGTCAGTCGAGCTCGAACCGAACCGAGCGCGTGGCGATGTCGGCCTCGACCAGCCGCACCTGCACATCGGTGCCGAGCGGAAGGTCGTTCTTGCCGGTCACGCCGGCCTCGACCGCCGGCTCCTGGATGACCACGTCGCCCTTGGTCGGGTCCTTCTCGTCGAGCGCGACGACCACCCCGGCGAACGTCTGGCCGACGTGCTTGTGCAGCACGGCCGCCTCGACCAGCGCGACCAGCGAGCCCTCGTACTGGCTGGCCCGGCGGCCCGACTCCTGCATGGTCTTCGGGAGCTGGTTCAGCTTGGCCAGCACCCAGGACGGCACCTCGGTCTCGGCGCACAGAGACACGCAGACCTCGAGGGCGTAGCGGTCGACGAGCCGGCGCAGCGGCGCGGTCACGTGGGCGTACTCGGAGGCGAGCGCGGAGTGCTCCGGCTGCGCCGGCATCTCGCCGTCGAAGCCGACGTAGCCCGATCCGCGCAGCAATTGGGTGCACGCGATCACCATCGCGGCGTGGTTGGCCCTCGACGGGTCCAGCGACCGGATGAAGTCGGGGTAGAGCTGCTCGGCCGGCCACTCGATCCCCAGCGCCTTCGCGGTCCGGTGCAGCCGTTGCACGTCGCGCGGGTCCGGCGGCGGGAGCGTGCGCAGCAGCCCGACCCGGGCGTAGACCATCAGCGACGCCGCGGCCATCCCGGTGAGCAGCGAGATCTGCGCGTTCCACTCCTCGACCGGGAGCATCTTGCGGAACTCCAGCGACCAGTTGTCGCCGTCGATGTTGATCTCCTGCTCGGGCAGCGGCAGGGACACGCCCCCGCGCGCGGCCTCCCGGCGCTTGCGCAGCTCGCCGACCTCGCGCAGCAGCGTGAACATCGGGTCCGCCGTACCCCCGTCGAGCTCCTGCTGCACCTTGTCGTAGCTGAGCTTGGCGCGGCTCTTCACCAGCGCCCGCTCGACGTTCGCGTCGGTTCCCTCACCGGAGGCGTCGACCCGGATCGTCCAGAGCAGCGCCGGCCGGACCTGGTCGGGCAGCAGCGACGCGGCGCCCTCGGAGAGCACCTTCGGGTGCAGCGGGATCTTCGAGTCGGCGCCGTAGAGCGTCTCCCCGCGACGGTTGGCCTCGACGTCGACCGGCCCACCGGGTTCGACGAAGGCCGCCACGTCGGCGATCGCGTAGTGCACGACGTAGCCGGCGCCGTCCCGCTCGAGGTACATCGCCTGGTCGAGGTCCATCGACGTCTCGGGGTCGATGGTGACGAACGGGATGTCGGTCCGGTCGAGCTCGGGCAGCTTCGGGTTCTGCGCGGCCTGCTCGGCGGCGGCCTCCACCTCGGGTGGGAACGCGGGCGTGACGCCGAGCTCCTCCTGGATCACCGCGATCCCCCTGCGCAGGGTGTCACCGTCAGCGTGGTGCACGTGCACTACTCGTCTCGGCACAACCGATCACTCCTCCGCGCTAGTGGCCAACCGTTTCAGCATAAGGTGACCGCGTGCTGATCCTGCTTCCACCGTCCGAAGGAAAGACCGCTCCGACGCGCGGGAAGGCTCTCCAGCCGGACCGGCTGAGCTTTCCGTCGCTGAACCCGGCGCGGAGCAAGGTGCTCGACGCCCTGGTGGACCTGTGTACGTCGGACGTGGCGACCGGCGTGGACACGGCGGTGGAGGCGCTCGGGGTCGGCAAGACGTTGGCCGGCGAGGTGGCCCGCAACGCCGACCTGCGCACCGCGCACACGACGCGGGCGGAACGGGTCTACACGGGCGTCCTCTACGAGGCGCTGGACCTGCCGTCGCTGCAGGGCGCGGCGAAGCGGCGGGCGACGAGCTGGGTGGTGGTCACCTCCGGCCTGTTCGGACTGGTCCGGCCCGGCGACCACATCCCGGCGTACCGGCTCTCCGGCGACGTCAACCTGCCCGGCATCGGCAACGTCGGCACGTTCTGGCGCGACCATCTCGACGAGGCGGTGGCCGAGGCCGCCGGCAAGGGGCTCGTGGTCGACCTGCGCTCCTCGACCTACCTGCCGTTCTGGCGCCCCGACCCGGCGACGGCGAAGCGGGTGGTGACGATGCGGGTGCTGCACGAGGTCGACGGCGCCCGGAAGGTGGTCTCGCACTTCAACAAGGCGACCAAGGGCCGGATCGTGCGCGCCCTGCTCGAGGACGGCCGCAACCCGACGAGCCCGAAGAAGCTCGCGGCGGTGCTGACCGACCTGGGCTGGCAGGCCGAGCTCGGTGACCTCGGGAAGCACGGCACCCGCCTCGATGTCGTGGTCGCCGACCTCTGACCCCTCGGCTCAGGCCTTCTTCTCGACGGTCACGTCCAGGATGCTGATCGGCTGCGCCGGCGCGCCATCGCCCGCGCCGCCGGCCACCCCGGCCTCGGCGATCGCGTCGACGATGTCCATCCCCTCGACGACCTCGCCGAAGATCGAGTAGCCGCCGCCCTCGACGGGCAGCGCGGTCTCCTCGAAGACGATGAAGAACTGCCCCCCGTTGCTGTTCGGGTCCTGCGTCCGCGCCATCGCCAGCGTCCCGCGCGGGTAGGTCCCGTCGGCCGGTGCGTTCTCGATCCCGTAGCCGTAGCCGGGCCCGCCGGTGCCGGTGCCGGTCGGGTCGCCGCACTGGAGCACGTAGATGCCCTGTGGGACCAGCCGGTGGCACGGGCTGTCCTTCCAGTACCCCTCACGGGCCAGGAAGATGAACGAGGACACGGTCTGCGGTGCCTTGTCGCCGTACAGCTCGAGCACGATGTCGCCACAGCTGGTGGTCAGTGTGGCCTTCCACACCGAGTCCTCGGCGATGTCCTGGCTGGGCGCCTCGTCGAAGCTCGGCACGGACGTGGGAAGCGGCGGCGGAGAGGTGCACTCCCCCGCGGCCGGCGACTCCTGCGCAGCGTCGGAGGGGCTCGCCTCGGGTGACGCCTGGGTCGTCTCCGGCGCGGTCGCCACAGCTGCGCCCTCGCCGTCGCCACCGTCGTCGCCGAGGACCTGGAACAGGACCACGCCGAGGATCACCGCGGCTACCGCCACGACTGCGGCGACCACCGTGGCCCGGGATGTGTTCGAGTCGGACATGCTCACCTTCCTATGAACGCGGACTCCATCGGACGGGCATTGAACATTCGCATCGAGGCGTTGCCGTCCTCGAACCACGAGATCACCGTCACCGACGCCGGCGCGAGCTCCATCCGGTAGACCGCCTCGAGCGGCGCACCGAGGGCCATCCTCACCATCAGCTTGATCGGCGTGACATGGGTGACCGCGAGGACGGTCTTGCCCGGATACGTCGACAGCAGTCGGTCCCGCGTACGTCGTACCCGGGTGTCGATCTCCTTGAACGACTCACCGCCACCCGGCGCGATGTCCATCGAGCCGAGCCACGCATCGAGGTCGTCGGGGTACCGCTGCTGCACCTCGCGGAAGGTCAGCCCGTCCCAGGTGCCGAACGCGGCCTCGGCCAGCCCGTCCTCGACCTCGACCTGCTTGTCCAGGCGGGCGGCGATGATCTCGGCGGTCTCCCGGGTACGCCGCAGCGGCGAGCTGACCAGGGCATCGACCTCCTCGGCCAGCGGGGCGAGCCAGTCCGCGACGGCACGCACCTGGGCCTCCCCGTCGGTGTTGAGGCCGGGGTCGGCCCCACCGCTGCCGCTGAACCGCTTCTCGGTGGTGTGCGGCGTCTCGCCGTGGCGGACCAGGATCAGCGTGGTGGGTGTGCCGAGGTCCTTGCTCCAGCCGACCAGCTTGTTACTCGTCGAGCGGCCGGGCTCCTCGGCCGCAGCGCTGGCTTCGGTGGCCGGCACCTGGCTCTCCCGGGTCTTCTTCGCGGGCCGCCCCGTGGCGGTGTCCAGTGCCACGTTGAGGATCCCGTCGGCGTGCTTGTTCTGCTCCCTGGGGATCCACGTGAACGTGGTGCCGAACGGGGCGAGCCGGTGCGCGGCCATCGCCAGCGGCTTCATGTCGGGGTGCTTGATCTTCCAGTTGCCCGACATCTGCTCGACGACCAGCTTGGAGTCCATCCGGACCTCGAGCTCGGCCTCCGGCGTGTGCTCGTTGTAGAGCTCGAGGCCGGCGATCAGGCCGCGGTACTCCGCCACGTTGTTGGTGGCGATCCCGATGTGCTCGGCACGCTCGGCGATCAGCTCCCCGGTCTCGGCGTCCTTGAGCACCGCGCCGTACGCCGCCGCGCCCGGGTTGCCGCGCGAACCTCCGTCGGCCTCGATGACGACCGATCTGTGTCCGTCAGCCATCAGAGGCCGGACTCCGAGGTCCGCACCAGGATCCGGTTGCACTCCTCGCAGCGCAGCACCTCGTCCGACGGTGCCTTCGCGATCACCCCGAGGTCGGCCGCGTTCAGATCGAGGCGGCATCCGCCGCAACGACGGGCCCGCAGCGCCGCGGCCCCGACCCCGCCCTTCTGCTCACGCAGCTTGGTGTAGAGCGCCATCAGGTCTTCGGGCATGCCGGAAGCGGTCTGCTTGCGCTCCTCGACGACCTTGACCAGCTCGTCGTTGACCGTTCCGGCCTTCTCGTCACGTCGCTTCTTGGTCGCCGCCAGCGACTCCTCGATGCCGGCGAGCTGCTCCTGCAGCGAGCTGAGCTCGGCCTGCGCGGACTCCAGCTGCTCCATCACCTCGAGCTCGGTGTCCTCGAGGCTGGTGATCCGGCGCTCGAGGGAGACCATCTCGTGCTGCATCCGCTCGAGGTCCTTGGGGTTGCTGACCAGGCCCTGGTCGATCCGGTCCTGGTCGCGCTTGCGGCGGGTCTTGACCTGCTCGACGTCGGCGTCGGCCTTCTTCTGCTCCCGGGTCAGGTCGTCGACCCGGATCTGCGCGTCGCGCGCCTGGTCCGCGACCTCGGTGCGGTTCCGGCTGAGCGCGTCCAGCTCGGCTGTCTCCGGCATCGTGGCGAGCTGGTGCCGGAGCAGGTCGAGCCGGGCGTCCAGCTCCTGGACGTCCAGCAGCTTGAGCTGGGCGAAGGGGTCGGCTTTCAGTGGGGGCTCCTCAGGTTTCGGTGGCGGCTCAGACCCGGAAGCTCCACGGGTCCGTGCAGATCGTGCTCACTCGGAGGTCCACCGTATCCTCTCCCCGGTCGAGGCCCTCGGCCAATCTCCGCTCCAGCACCGGCAGCCAGGTCCACTCCGCGGCCCAGTGCGCGACGTCGACCAGCGCCGGGCCCGCGTGCTCGAGGAACTCCGCGGCCCGGTGGTGGCGCAGGTCCGAGGTGACGTACACGTCCGCGGCGGTTCCCAGCACCGTGTCGAGCAGGAAGTCCCCGGCTCCCCCGGTGACCGCGATAATCTGCACCATCCGGTCGGGGTCGCCGGCCACCCGCACCCCGTGGGCCGTCTCCGGAAGCGCCCGTTCGACTCGCTCGGCGAAGGCCCGCAACGGGGTCGGCTCGGCCAGCACGCCGATCCGGCCGTCCCCGCGGGCGGACCCACCGGTCGCCGGCAGGTCGGCGAGCTCGAGTACGTCGTACGCCGGCTCCTCGTAGGGATGGGCCGACCGCATCGCCTCGAGGACGTGGCGGCGGCGTGCCCGGGGGAAGACCGCCTCGATCCGGGACTCGGCGACCACCTCGACCTCGCCGACCTGCCCGATCATCGGGGTGGCGCCGTCCAGCGGCCGGAACCGCCCTTCGCCGGCGGTCGTGAACGTGCAGCTGTCGTAATCCCCGATCGAGCCGGCACCCGCGGCGGTGATCGCCTGCCGCAGCGGCTCCGCATGCTCGTGCGGGACGAAGGTGACCAGCTTGTCCAGGCCGGGCCCCGTGTCCGGCACGATCGGCTCGAGGTCACGCAGCCCGAGGGTGAGCGCGAGGGACTCGCTCACCCCGGCCGCGGGAGCGTCGGCGTTGGTGTGGGCGGTGAACAGCGCACAGCCGGCGCCGATCAGGGTGTGCACCGCGCGGCCCTTCGGCGAGGTCGCGGCCACGGAGCTGACCGGTTTCAGCAGCAGCGGATGGTGCACGACGAGCAGGTCGGCGCCCCACGCGACGGCCTCCTCGACCACGGCCGGCGCGGGGTCCACCGCGAGCAGGATCTTGCGCACCGGCTGTTCCGGGTCGCCGCACACCAGGCCGACCGCGTCCCAGCCGCCGGCCCACGAGGGGTGGTAGGTCTGGTCCATCCACGCGGTCACGTCACGCAGGGTCGGGAACATGGCGCCGAGCCTAATGGAGGCGCATCACCGGTGAATGCGCCAGAGTGATGTCCGAGTCCAGCCGGCGGGTGAGCACTTTTCGAGCCTGGTCGCTTGAGGCCTATCGCTAGAGCGTGCCCCCGCTGGTTGTTCGGGAAGGCATT
>JAICRS010000247.1 GCA_025966335.1 Nocardioidaceae bacterium | reverse complement strand
CTCGCGGAGAACCTCGAGATGATCCGCGACACCGTCACCTTCCTGCGGTCGGAGGGCCGCCGGGTGTTCCTCGACGCCGAGCACTTCTTCGACGGCTACCGCGACAACCGTGACTATGCCCTCGAGGTGCTGCGCACGGCGTACGACGCGGGAGCGGAGGTGATCGCGCTGTGCGACACCAACGGCGGGATGCTGCCGCCCTGGGTCGGTGACGTGGTCAACGACGTGATCGAGTCCACCGGGGTCCGGGTCGGCATCCACTGCCACAACGACACCGGATGCGCGGTCGCGAACACGCTCGCAGCCGTCGACGCCGGCGCCACGCACGTGCAGGGAACGCTGAACGGTTACGGGGAGCGGACCGGGAACGCCGACCTGGTCTCCGTGGTGGCCAACCTCGAGCTCAAGCTCGACAAGAAGGTGCTTCCCGAGGGCCTGCTCCGTGACGCCACCCGGATCGCGCATGCCGTCGCCGAGGTCACCAACTTCCCGCCGGCGTCGCGTCAGCCCTACGTCGGGGTCAGCGCGTTCGCGCACAAGGCGGGGCTGCACGCCAGCGCGATCAAGGTGGACCCGAACCTCTACCAGCACCTGGACCCGATCCACGTCGGCAACGACATGCGCCTGCTGGTCTCCGACATGGCCGGCCGCGCCAGCATCGAGCTGAAGGGGCGGGAGCTCGGATTCGACCTCGCCGGCCCGTCGGGGGACAGGGACCTGATCACCCGGATCACGAACCGGGTCAAGGCGATGGAGTCGGAGGGCTACACCTTCGAGGCGGCCGATGCGTCCTTCGAGCTGATGCTGGTCGAGGAGGTCGAGGGCACCCGCCCGTCGTACTTCGACGTCGAGTCCTGGCGCGTGATCACCGAGACCAAGCCGGGTGCGGAGGCGGTCTCCGAGGCCACCATCAAGCTGCACGCCGGCGGCGCCCGGATCGTCACCACCGGTGAGGGCAACGGCCCCGTGAACGCACTTGACCAGGCAATGCGGGAGGCCATCGTCCAGGCCTACCCGGAGGTCGCGAAGTTCGAGCTGATCGACTACAAGGTCCGGATCCTCGACCAGGGTCATGGCACCGATGCGGTCACCCGGGTGCTGATCGAGACCAGCGACGGGGAGAGCTCGTGGGTCACCGTGGGCGTCGGTCACAACGTGATCGAGGCGTCCTGGGACGCGCTGGTCGACGCGATCACCTTCGGACTGAGGCGCCACGGGCAGGATCCGCAGTAGCCTCGGGGCATCATCCGTCACGGTTCCGGAGAGTGATCGCCATGGGCGCTGTCAACCAACACAAGGTCGAGCTCACCGAGGACGAGATGCCGACGCGTTGGTACAACGTCCTGCACGACCTTCCGACCCCACCACCGCCGGTGCTGCATCCCGGCACCGGGCAGCCGGTCGGCCCCGACGACCTCGCGCCGCTGTTCCCGATGGACCTGATCCTCCAGGAGGTCTCCGGTGAGCAGTACGTCGACATCCCGGACGAGGTCCTCGACGTGTACCGGCTGTGGCGGCCCAGCCCGCTGTACCGGGCGCACCGGCTGGAGAAGGCCCTCGGCACCCCGGCCCGGATCTACTACAAGTACGAGGGCACCTCACCGGCCGGCTCGCACAAGCCGAACACCGCGGTCCCGCAGGCCTACTACAACGCCAAGGCCGGGATGAAGAAGCTGACCACCGAGACCGGCGCCGGCCAGTGGGGGACCGCACTCGCCTTCGCCTGCGCCCAGTTCGGCCTGGAGTGCGAGGTATGGCAGGTGCGTGCCTCCTACGACACGAAGCCGTACCGCCGGATGATGATCGAGACCTTCGGTGGCATCGTCCACCCGAGCCCCTCGGACCGCACGGAGGCGGGCCGAGCGATCCTCGCCGAGCACCCGGACTCCACCGGGTCGCTGGGGATCGCGATCAGCGAGGCGGTCGAGGTCGCCGCCCAGGACCCGACGATCAACTACGCGCTGGGCAGTGTGCTGAACCACGTGCTGATGCACCAGACGATCATCGGTGAGGAGGCGCTGCTCCAGCTCGCGAAGATCGGCGAGGAGGTCGACCTGCTGGTCGGCTGCACCGGAGGCGGCTCGAACTTCGGCGGGCTGATGTTCCCGTTCCTGCGCGAGAAGTGGGCGGGCCGGATCAACCCGACGGTGCGGGCGGTCGAGCCGACCGCGTGCCCGTCGTTGACGCAAGGCACCTACGCCTACGACTTCGGCGACACCGCCGGGATGACCCCGCTGATGAAGATGCACACGCTCGGCCACGACTTCGTGCCGGACCCGATCCACGCCGGCGGTCTGCGTTATCACGGGATGAGCCCGCTGATCAGCCACCTCTACGAGGAGAAGGAGATCGAGGCGGTCGCGAAGCCGCAGCGTGAGTGCTTCTCCGCGGGTGTGCTGTTCGCGCGCTCCGAGGGGATCGTCCCGGCTCCCGAGCCCACCCATGCCCTGGCCGCCGCGGTCGAGGAGGCGCTGCGATGCAAGGAGACCGGCGAGGAGAAGGTGATCCTCACCGCGCTGTGCGGGCACGGCCACCTCGACCTGCCGGCCTACGACGCCTACCTGTCGGGCAGCATCGTCGACCACGACTGGGCCGACGCGGACAACCAGAGCGCGGTTGCCGAGGCCCTGTCCAAGCTGCCGGTCCTCTCCTAGCGCCCCCGATGGGACAGCTGCATGACCTGACAGCTCTCGAGCAGGCCGCCGCGATCCGGAAGCGGGAGGTCAGTCCCTCCGAGCTGGTCGAGCACTACCTCGAACGGGTCGGCAGGCTCTCCGACCAGGTCGGCGCGTTCGTCACGGTCACCGACGGGCTGGCCCGCAAGCAGGCGAAGCTCGCCGAGTCCCGCCTCGGCACCGACGACCTGCCGCTCCTGTTCGGCGTCCCCACCGCGATCAAGGACCTCAACCAGACCGCCGGCATCCGCACCACCTTCGGCTCCGCCACGATGGCCGACCACGTGCCGGACGTCACCGACGAGGTGGTGCTCCGGCTCGAACGCGTCGGCATGATCAGCCTCGGCAAGACGAACACGCCCGAGTTCGGGTCGCCCTGCTACACCGAGCCCGACGTGGCCCCACCGGCCCGCACGCCGCACGACCTCGACCGGATGGCCGGTGGTTCCAGCGGGGGAGCCGGCGCCGCGGTCGCCGCCGGCCTGGCGCCCGTCGCGCAGGGCTCCGACGGTGGTGGGTCGGTCCGGATCCCGGCCAGCTGCTGCGGCCTGTTCGGGCTCAAGCCGAGCCGTGGCCGGATCAGCGGGGGTCCGGTGTACGGCGACCCGGTCGGCCTGGGCATCGCCGGGCCGCTGAGCCGCACCGTCCGGGACGCCGCGGCGATGCTCGACGTGATGGCCGGACCCGCGGTCGGTGACCCGTTCTGGGCGCCGCCGCTGCCCGAAGGGGAGAGCTACTTGGGCTGGTGCGACCGCGACCCAGGGACGCTGCGGATCGCCCGGTTCAGCGCGCCGATCATCTCCGACGCCGAGGTGCACGAGGAGTGCCTGCGCGCCTACGAGGAGGCGACCCGGCTGCTGCTCGGTCTGGGACATGAGGTCGAGGAGGTCGACGTACCCATTCCGCAGGACGCGGTCGCCACCTTCGAGACGTGCTGGGCCGTGCTGACCGCGCTCACGCCCGTGCCGGCGGACTCGGAAGGCGCACTGCGTCCGCTGACCCGGTGGCTGCGGGAACGCGGCCGGGCGGTGAGCGGCCCGCAGTTCGGGGCAGCCGTCGGTGAGCTGCGCCGGATCGCGGCGCGGGCACTGCAGGAGCTGGCGCCGTACGACGCGGTGCTCACTCCGACCCTGGCGCAGCCGCCACTGCCGATCGGGGCGATCCGTGACGACGCCGACCCGGCCCGTGACTTCGAGAACCAGAAGCGGTTCACGCCCTACACATCGGCCTGGAACCTGACCGGGATGCCCGCGGTCTCGCTGCCGCTGCACATGACCCCCGACGGCGTGCCGGTCGGCGTGATGATCGCCGGGAGGCCGGCCGAGGAGCACCGGCTGCTCGCGCTCTCGGCGCAGGTCGAGGCGGCCGCACCCTGGCGGGACCGGACCCCGGCCTGCTGGTAGCCGGCTCAGACCTCGATGGTCCCGCCGGACCGCCAGTACACGTTGGCCTCCCGGGTGAGGAACTGCTCGTCAACGAGGTAGCGCCGCAGCGCCGCGTAGTCGTCGTGGAAGCCCATCAGCACCTCGTTCACCTCGGCCTCGGGATAGGTCCGGCCCGGCTCGAACCGCTGGGCGATGTGGTCGAGCACCACCAGCCGCTT
>JAICRS010000122.1 GCA_025966335.1 Nocardioidaceae bacterium | reverse complement strand
GAGGGCGACATCCCCGCCGGCGTGACGGCGAAGGACATCATCCTCGCGATCATCGGCCAGATCGGGACGGGCGGCGGCATCGGCCACGTGATCGAGTACCGCGGCTCGGCGATCCGCGCGCTGTCGATGGAGGGCCGGATGACCGTGTGCAACATGTCGATCGAGTGGGGCGCCAAGGCCGGCCTCATCGCCCCCGACCAGACCACCTTCGACTACATCGAGGGCCGGCCGAGCGCCCCGACCGGCGCCGACTGGGACGCCGCGGTCGCGCACTGGAAGAGCCTGCGCACCGACGATGACGCCACGTTCGACAAGGAGATCGTGCTCGACGCGAGCGAGATGACCCCGTTCGTCACCTGGGGCACCAACCCCGGCCAGGGCGTTCCGCTCGGCGATCGGGTCCCGGTGCCCAGCGAGCTCGCGGACGAGGGCGACCGCATCGCGGCCGAGAAGGCGTTGCAGTACATGGGCCTCGAGGCGGGCACCCCGATGCGCGAGGTCAAGGTGGACACGGTTTTCGTCGGCTCGTGCACCAACGGCCGGATCGAGGACCTGCGCGCCGCCGCCGACGTGATCAAGGGCCGCAAGGTCGCCGACAACACCAGGTTGCTGGTCGTTCCCGGGTCCGTCCGGGTCCGGCTCCAGGCCGAGGCCGAGGGTCTGGACGTGGTGTTCAAGGAGGCAGGCGGCGAGTGGCGCGGGGCCGGCTGCTCGATGTGCCTGGGCATGAACCCCGACCAGCTCCAGCCCGGCGAGCGCAGCGCCTCCACCTCCAACCGCAACTTCGAGGGCCGTCAGGGCAAGGGCGGCCGGACCCACCTGGTCTCCCCGCTGGTCGCAGCCGCCACCGCGGTGACCGGTCACCTGTCCGCCCCCACCGACCTGCCCGCGCGGGTCTGAGTGCCGAGCCCTTCGACAGGCTCAGGAACCGAAAGAGAGAACATGGACAAGTTCACCAGCCACACCGGCACCGCGCTCCCGCTGCGTCGCAGCAACGTCGACACCGACCAGATCATCCCGGCGGTCTACCTCAAGCGGGTCACCCGCACCGGCTTCGAGGACGGGCTGTTCGGAGCCTGGCGCAACGACCCCGAGTTCATCCTCAACAAGCCCGAGTACGCCGGCGTCTCGGTCCTCGTGGCCGGACCCGACTTCGGCACCGGCTCCTCGCGCGAGCACGCTGTCTGGGCGTTGACCGACTACGGCTTCAAGGTGGTGCTCTCGAGCCGGTTCGCCGACATCTTCCGCGGCAACTCCGGCAAGGCAGGGCTGCTGGCCGCGCAGGTCGACCAGGCGGTCATCGAGAAGCTCTGGGCGGCTGTCGAGGCCGACCCGACGACCGAGGTCACCGTGGACCTCGAGGCCAGGCAGGTGCGCGCGGGTGACCTCGTCGCGCCGTTCGACATCGACGACTACACGCGGTGGCGGCTGCTCGAGGGCCTGGACGACATCGGCATCACGCTCTCGCACGAGGACGACATCGCGACCTACGAGGGCACCCGGCCGAGCTGGAAGCCGGCGACCTTGTGAGCTGCCGCTAGGAGCGGATCGCCATCTGGTGGCAATAGTCCTCGAACCCGAGGGCTGCTGCCATCGCGCGTGAACGGGCATTGGTCACCCGCGCCCGCCAGCGGGCGACACCGACCTCTTCCAGGGCGTACGACGTGGCGGCGGCTGCGACCGCGATACCGACGCCCCGTCCTCGAAGGTCCGGATGCACCACGACCCCGATGTCGGCCGGACCGTCGAGGAACTCAGTGAGGTTGGCCGCCGCGACCACCTGGCCGGCGACACGCAGGGCGAAGAATCTTGAGGCGCCGTCGGTGAATCCTCCCTCGTCCCACTCGGCCGGATCCATCGCGCTGCGCAGGCCCTCGAGCTGGTCGCTCGAGACTTCGATGGCCGTGCCCGCTGCTGAGGAAGTCGGCGCGGTCCAGGACGTCCGGTCGGTGTAGCTGTGCACGCTCGGGCCGATCACCGACAGCGCCGCCGTCTTCGGCAGCTGCATCCAGAAGGCGGGATCGGTGATGTGCGATATCCCTTGCTGGCTTAGTGATTCTCTGGTTCGAGCATCGACCCAGGTGGGTAGCGAGACGTGGCATCCGGTCGACCGGTGGGCCACGAAGATGCCCTCGTAGCCGGTCAGGCCGGCATGCTCCGTGACCGACAACCCTTGCCAGAGCTGGGCTTCACTGCAGCCGAAGAGGCCGGCCCACCAACCCTCCACGCGGGCCCAGCTGTCGGCTTGCATGGGCCGAGGATAGCCATCTGTGACGAACCGGCCATCCGAATATGTCCCAGGTTTTAGCGTGTGGTGATTGTGACTTGGCCGACTTTTCCTTAGCGTACAAAGGGAAAAGTCGAGCATCGGCTCGGCCCAAGGTTCACGAAAGGGAAGTCAGTGAACAAGAGTCAGCTAGTAGATACCCTCGCGACTCGCTTCGACGGCAACCGCAAGGCCGCGTCGCACGCCCTGGAGTCGGTGCTGGACACCATCACTCGAGAGGTCGCCAAGGGCGAGAAGGTCGCCATCACGGGGTTCGGTTCGTTCGAGAAGCGCGTCCGCGACGCCCGCTGGGTGCGTAACCCGCGCACGGGCGAGCGCATCAAGGCGAAGAAGACGGCGGTCCCGAAGTTCAGCGCCGGCGCTGACCTGAAGGCCGTTGTCTCGGGCGCGAAGAAGCTCCCGAAGCTCGCAGCCGGCACGGCCAAGGCCGCGGCGGGCAAGGCGGCGGCGGGCAAGGCCGCTCCGGCAAAGAAGACCGTTACCAAGTCGACGGCCAAGTCGGCGGCCCCGGCCAAGAAGACGGCGACCAAGACCGCCAGCAAGTCGGCCGCGAAGTCCGCACCGGCGAAGAAGACGGCGACCAAGACCGCCACCAAGTCGGCCGCGAAGTCCGCACCGGCAAAGAAGACAGCGACCAAGTCCGCGGCGAAGACGGCTCCGGCCAAGAAGACCTCGACGGCGAAGAAGGCACCCGCCAAGAAGTCCACCGCGAAGAAGAGCACCGCCAAGAAGGCCTGAGCTTCTCGCACCCACGACGAAGGTGGGCCGACCCGATCGGGGCGGCCCACCTTCGTCGTTGCTGGGGGAGGGGCCGGCGCGGCCGGTCAGGCCAGCGTGATGATCTGCAGCGCGTCGACCCGAAGCGCGGCGCCCTCGCCGGAGGTCTCGAGCCGCACTCGTTGGCCCGGCCGCAGCAGACGGAGCCCGGTGCCGGACAGGGCGGACGATGCGAACGGCACCTCGACCCCGTCGTCGAGCAGCACAGCGCCGCTGAACGTGGCCGGGTCGAAGGCGGAGACGGTGGCCTGCATGGTCAGAGCCTAATCCCGGTCGTCACCATCGACGTCCGCGCGCCGACCCCCAGCAGCATCGCCTCGGCGAGATCGGCCGGTGTGTCCACGTCCCGGCGCACGGTGGTGATGTCGGGCAGGTCGATCTCGTAAGCGCCCTCGGACAGATGTGCCGCGCGCGAGCCGGATCCGAACTGCGGCAGGAAGACCTCGCTGCTCGGAGCCACCAGCATCGTCGTACCGACGCCTTGGGTGTCCGCCACGAACGACTGGCGGTGCTCGTCGGCGGCGGCCAGTGCCCGGGCCAGCTCCGCGGGCCGCAACGCCGGCAGGTCGGCACACAACGCAGCCACGCGGGTCCCGGGCCGGCGCCGGTCCAGCTCGGCAACGGCCTGCACCAGCGAACCGTTCAGGTCGTCCGCCGTGCCGTCGGGGATGACCTCCGCTCCGAGCGTGGACATGCCGCCGGCCAACGCGAAGTCATCGGTGACCACCAGCACGACATCGACCACGGGGCACTCCAGAGCCGCGGTGAGGGTGTCAGCTGCGAAGGCCACCACCAGGTCGCGGCGGGCCTGGTCGCCGAGGTCGAGCAGCCGCGACTTGGCAACGGCGGGTGGCTTGACGGGCAGCACGAGCCCGTAGCGAGGCGGTGTGAGGGAGGAGGGCATCACCGACGATCTTGCCAGCAGCCACACGCGGGGCATCCAATGAGGCATGCTCATCGCGCAGTAGGGTCGGGCGGTACACGGCGGGAGACGAGGGAAGAGGTGCCGGTGGCGAAGGCGCGCAAGCTGCAGCAGAAGCGTGGATGGGCGTTCGCGACCTGCGTCGCGCTGGTGAAGCCGCCGCTTCTGGCCTTCACCAAGCGGCGGTGGATCGACGGGCACAAGCTTCCCGAGACCGGTGGCTGCGTGGTCGTGTCCAACCACATCTCCCACGTCGACCCGTTCACGTTCGCGCACTTCATCTACGACAACGGACGGCTGCCGCGCTTCCTCGCCAAGAACGAGGTGTTCCACGTCCCGGTCGGCGGGCGGATCGTCAAGAACGCCGGCCAGATCCCGGTCTACCGGCTCAGTGCCGACGCCGCCAACGCGTTCAGTGCGGCGGTCGCGGCGGTCGACGAAGGCGAGTGCGTGGTGGTCTACCCGGAGGGGACGATCACCCGTGACCCGGACCTGTGGCCGATGACCGGGAAGACCGGAGCCGCGCGCATCGCGCTCACCACGGGTGCCCCGGTGATCCCGATCGCGCAGTGGGGCGCGAACGACATCCTCGCGCCGTACGCCAAGAAGCCGAAGCTCCTGCCCCGCAAGACGATCACGATGAAGGCCGGCGACCCGGTCGACCTCGAGGACCTCCAGGGACAACCGCTGACGCCGGAGGTGCTGCGGGTGGCCACCGACCGGATCATGGACGCGCTCACCGCCTTGCTCGACGACATCCGTGAGGGCGACCCGCCCACGACCCGGTTCGACCCGCGCAAGGCGGGGGTGCGCGAGATCGGCAACCCGCACGAACAGGCCAGGCGCCGGCAGAGGAACAGGACAGGGAGGGACACATGAGCAAGGTCGCGGTGTTCGGTGGGGGCTCGTGGGGTCCCGCGTTCTCCATCGTGCTGGCCGATGCCGGGAACGACGTCACCATCTGGGCCCGCCGCGCGGAGGTGTGCGCGGCGATCAACGAGAACCGGGAGAACCCGGAGTACCTGCCCGGCATCGAGCTGCCCGAGGCGATCACCGCCACCCACGACCCGGAGCAGGCTCTCCACGGTGCCGAGTTCGTCGTACTGGCCGTGCCCTCGCAGACGCTGCGCAAGAACCTCACCGACTGGGCCGACTTCATCCCGCGCGACGCGGTGATGGTGTCGCTTATGAAGGGTGTCGAGCTCGAGAGCCTGAAGCGGATGAGCGAGGTGATCGCCGAGGTCACCGGGGCCGGCCCGGACCGGATCGGTGTGGTCAGCGGACCCAACCTGGCCAAGGAGATCGCTCGTCGGGAGCCGGCCGCGAGCGTGGTGGCCTGCGCCGACGAGCAGGTCGCGATGCGGCTGCGGGACCTGTGCCACTCGCCGGCGTTCCGTCCCTACTCGAGCACCGACGTGGTCGGCTGCGAGCTCGGCGGTGCCTACAAGAACGTGATCGCGCTCAGCGTCGGTATGGCGGTCGGTCTCGGTTTCGGTGACAACACCACCGCGTCGGTGATCACCCGCGGACTGGCCGAGACCGCAAGGCTGGCGACAGCACTGGGTGCCGATCCGATGACACTGATGGGTCTGGCCGGACTCGGTGACCTGGTTGCCACCTGCTCCTCACCGCTCTCGCGCAACCGGACCTTCGGCGAGAAGCTCGGCCAGGGCATGACCACCGAGGAGATCACCGCCTCCACGCGGCAGGTGGCCGAAGGTGTGAAGTCGTGCTCGTCGTTGCAGGACCTGGCCGATCGGTCCGGTGTCTACGCACCGATCGTCGGTCACGTGCACGCCGTGGTCGAGGGGAAGATGACGGCGGGCGACATGCTGACCAGCCTGATCTCCCGCGGCACCAAGCACGAACGCGACTAGCTCCCCGGGCGTTCGGCGACCAGCTGGTCCAGCACGGCCGCGAGGTCGTCCCAGAGGTCGTTGACATCCTCGATGCCCACCGACATGCGGACCAGCCCGTCGGGGATCGTGGCCGGCTCGACCTTCCACCGGCGACGCCGCTCGAACGTGGACTCCACGCCCCCGAGGCTCGTCGCGTGCACCCATACCGTCGTCTTGTGGGTGAGCAGGTCGGCCGCCAGGGCACCGCCCTCGAGGACGATCGACACGATCGCTCCGAACCCGGGATAGCGCACCTCGGCCACGGCGGGGTGCTGGGTCAGCCTGTCGACCAGCTCCTTGGCGTTGGCCTGTGCCCGCTCCAGGCGGACGTGCAGCGTGCGCAGGCCGCGCAGCGCGAGCCAGGTCTCGAACGGGCCGGGGACGGCGCCGATCATGTCGCGACGCTTCTTCAGGACGTCGAACAGCTCGGCGTCCTTGGTCACCAGCGCACCGAGCAGCACGTCGCTGTGGCCGGCGATGAACTTGGTCGCCGAGTGCACGACGATGTCCGCCTCGAGCGACAGCGGCTGCTGCAGCAGGGGGGTGGCAAAGGTGTTGTCGACCACGACGTACGCCCCGGCCGCATGCGCCGCCGCGACGATCGGCGGGATGTCGGCGACCTCCAGCGCGGGGTTGGTCGGCGACTCCAGCCAGACCAGCGAGGCACCCTCGCAGGCGGCGACGACCGCGTCGGTGTCGGTGACGTCGACCAGCTCGGCGGTGATCCGGCCGCGCGACTCCAGGTCCGCGAGCTGCATGACGCTGCCGTTGTAGGCGTGGCGCGGCGCTACCACCTTGGTGCCGTGACCGACCAGGTCCAGCACGGTGGCGACCGCGGCCAGCCCGGAGGCGAACGCGAGCGCGCGGCCCCCCTCGAGGTCACCGAGCGCCTGCTCGAAGGCGGACCAGGTCGGGTTGCCGTACCGGCCGTACTCGACGTCACCGCCGGCGACGTACGTCGACGCCATCGTGATCGGTTCGTTGAGCGGGTTGTCGGCCGTGTGCGGTGGTCGGCCCGAGGTAACCGCCAGCGTCGCGGGCCGGAAGACGGGAGGAACCGGAGGGTTGTCGGGCGCCGAAGACATGGTCCCCAGACTAGGGCGCGGTACGCGGACGCGGCTCGCCGGGCAGGTAGGGTCGGGCGCACCATGAACGCACTGCTGACGCCGGCGAACCGTCCCGACGAGCCCGCCCGCACCCGCAAACCGCGGATCGCCGTCGTGTTCGGGGGTCGTTCCAGCGAGCACGCTATCTCCTGTGTCACCGCGGGGAGCGTGCTCAGGGCGATCGACCGGGACCGCTACGACGTGGTGCCGGTGGGGATCACCACCGACGGCCGATGGGTGCTGGAGAGCGGCGACCCCGAGCGGCTCGCGATCACCTCCGCCGACAAGCTGCCCGAGGTCGACCCCACGCGCTCGACGGTGGCGCTGTCCAGCGACTCCACGTCGAGCCAGCTGGTGGTCCACGAGCCGAGCTCGGTGCCGCGCACGCTGGGTGAGGTCGACGTGGTCTTCCCGCTGCTGCACGGACCGTGGGGCGAGGACGGCACCGTGCAGGGGCTGCTGGAGATGGCCGGCGTGCGGTACGTCGGAGCGGGGGTCCTCGCCTCGGCGGTCGGCATGGACAAGCACTACATGAAGGTGATCTTCCAGGCGCAGGGACTGCCGGTGCTGCCCTACACCGTGATCGCGCCACGGGCCTGGGAGAGCGACCGCGCCGCCTGCCACGAGTCGGTCGACTCGCTGGGCTACCCGGTGTTCGTCAAACCCGCGCGCGGCGGCTCGAGCATCGGGATCAGCAAGGTGCACAACCGGTCCGAGCTCGACGCTGCCGTAGAGGAGGCCCGCCGGCACGATCCGAAGGTGATCGTGGAGGCCGCCGCCGAGGGCGGTCGCGAGGTCGAGTGCGGGGTGATCCAGGGCTTCGGCGACAACCCGCCGGACGCCAGCGTGGTCGCCGAGATCCGGATCGACGGCAGCCACGAGTTCTACGACTTCGCGGCTAAGTACCTGCCCGAGGAGCACACCGTGCTCAACGTCCCCGCGGACCTGTCCGAGCATGTGGCCCGGCGGATCCAGGAGCTGTCGGTGTCCTCGTTCGAGGCGCTGTCGTGCGAGGGACTGGCCCGGGTCGACTTCTTCGTGCTCCCCGACGAGCGGGTCGTGGTCAACGAGATCAACACGATGCCCGGGTTCACCCCGTCCTCGATGTTCCCGCGGATGTGGGCCGCCAGCGGCCTGGACTATCCCGCGCTGGTGGACCGGCTCATCCAGCTGGCCCTGCATCGCGACACCGGGCTGCGCTGAGCGGCGGCCCGGCTCACACGCAGGGCTGCACCTCGCGGATGCTGCTCTTGATCGCCGGTGCCAGGTCGACCATGGCCGCGGCCGGAGGGCGGTAGCGCGCGGGCACGACGACCTGGACGTGCTGGGCCCGGCCCACGGTGGTCATCACCACGTCGGCCTGCTGGTCCTCGACCTGGGACTCCGGCACGAACCAGCCCACCCCGTTGGTGACGTGGCAGCTCGCGAACGCGTCGAACTCCTCCGGCATGGACACACCGCAGTGCAGCACGATGGCCGGGTCGCCCCAGGCAGCGCCGTACGCGTCGGCGGGTTCGACCCGACGTCGCTCCTGGTCCGAGACCGCCTCGGGCAGGGCGTCGACCAGCTCGGCGCACGCGTCCGCGTCCGCGCCTTCCAGGGCGGGGGAGTCGACCTCGACGTCACCGCCGCAGG
>JAICRS010000147.1 GCA_025966335.1 Nocardioidaceae bacterium | reverse complement strand
CTCGAACGCCGAGACCCTGATCGAACGGTTCGACATCCGCGCCAGCCCCGGTGACCCGGTGGCCACGCTGTCCGGCGGGAACATGCAGAAGGTGTTGCTCGCGCGTGCGTTGGCGCGGCAGCCTCGCATCCTGGTGGTGGCCCAGCCGACCCGTGGCCTGGACATCGGCGCCTATCGGTACGTGCACTCTCAGCTTCGCGAGCTCCGGGAGAACGGTGCCGGAGTGCTGCTCATCTCGGAGGATCTCGACGAGCTGCATGCGCTCTGTGACCGGATCGCGGTGCTGTTCCGCGGCGAGATCCTCGGCGAGCTCCCCGCCGGCGAGGCCAGCAGCGAGCGGCTCGGCATCATGATGACCGGGGGAGCGGTGGCATGAAGATCGTGCTGCGCGGACACGAGCCCCGGTGGCTGGCACCGGTGGCCGTGCTGGGCGCCGTACTCGTCACCATCGCACTGACCGCTATCCCGATCCGGCTGGCCGGCGCGAACCCGCCGGCCGCGTTCGAGCGCTACCTGGTCACTCCGCTGAGCTCGGTCTCCGGGCTCTACGAGGTGCTGCTGACCGCGACCCCGCTGCTGTTCACCGGCATCGCCGTCGCGATCGCGTTCCGGGCCGGCTACTGGAACATCGGCGCCGAGGGCCAGTTCCTGCTCGGCGCGATCGGGACCACCGCCGTCGGCCTCGGCCTGCCGGACCTCCCCGCGCCGGTCGCGCTGCCGCTCGGTTTCGTCGCCGGAGCCGTCGGCGGCCTGGTGTGGGCCACGCTTCCCGCCTGGCTGAAGCGCCGGGCCGGCATCGACGAGGTGGTCACCACGTTGCTGCTGAACCCGGTGGCGCTGCTGGTGGTCCAGGGCCTGCTCAACGGACCGTGGCGCAACTCGACCAGCGGGTTCACCGACTCCGACCGGCTCGGCGCCGGCTACGACCTGCCGGCCCTGATCCCCGGCAGCCGGGTGCACTGGGGCTTCGGCGTCGCCGTGCTCGTCGTCGTGGTCACCGGCATTGTCCTGGCCCGGACCGCGACCGGCGTCCGGATCAAGGCGGCCGGCCAGGCGCCCCAGGCAGCGGCGTTCAGTGGGATCGCCGTCGGTCGGCTGCAGTGGCGGTGCGCCCTCGTCTCCGGTGCGATCGCCGGGCTCGGCGGCGCCTCCCAGGTGATGGGCGTCCAGCACCAGCTGACCTCAGGGATCAGCAACAGCTACGGCTACACCGGCGTCATCGTGGCCACCCTGGGCGGCCTGAGCGCCCTCGGCGTCTTCCTCGTCGCGGGTCTGCTTGGGGACATCTCCGTCGGTGCGCAGAACGTCTCGCTCGTGCTCCAGGTGCCGACCCAGCTCGGCGGCATCTTCGGCGCCCTGCTGATGCTGGCCGTGCTCTCGGCGATGAGCTGGCGCCGGTACCGGCTGCAGTGGCGAAGACGGCCGGCCGGGGGCACACCATGAGCATCAACGTGCTCGCGCTGATCGGCGCCATGCTCACCATCGCCACCCCGCTGGTCTGGGCGGGCATCGGTGAGGTCATCGTCGAGCGCACCGGCGTCCTCAACCTCGGCATCGAGGGCACGATGTACCTCGGCGCCTTCGTCGGCTTCCTGACCGCGGCCGGCACCGGTTCCCCGTGGCTCGGGCTCCTGGCCGCGATCGCGTCCGGGATTGTCGCCGGTGCGCTGATGGGACTGTTCGCGGTCACCCTCGGACTGAACCAGCACGTGTCCGGCCTGGGCCTGACGTTGCTGCTGATCGCCGCGTGCGACTTCACCTTCCGGCTCCTGTACGCCGGCGAGCGCCCCAGCCTGGACAACAAGTTCCGGGCGTTCTTCCCCGACGTCGAGGTGCTCAACCAGCACTGGTTGACCTACGTCGGTTTCCTGGTGCTGGCCCCGGCTGCCTGGTGGCTCCTGCGGTCCACCGGGATGGGCTACCGGCTGCACGCCGTGGGCGAGAACTTCGAGGCCGCCGACGTCGCCGGGATCTCGGTGTCGCTGACCCGCTACGTCGCGCTGATGGTCGGCGGGGCGCTGATGGCGATCGGTGGTGCGTTCCTGACCTTGGCGGTCCTGGGCAGCTTCACCCTCGACATCATCAGCGGCCGCGGCTGGGTCTGCATCGCCCTGGTCATCTTCGCGCGGTGGCGCGCATGGCCGGTGGTGTTCGGCGCGCTGATCTTCGCCGGCACCGACGCCCTGCAGCTGCAGCTGGCAATCACGTCCGCCTTCAGCGCGGTGCCCGGCGAGCTGATGCTCGCGCTCCCGTACCTCGCGGTCATCGGCGCCCTTGCCATCTGGGGGCGCACCGTGCGCTACCCCGGTTCCTACCTCAAGGCCTACCGCCGCGGGTGAGCCCGACCGAACGGAGAGAACATGACCGACGAAGAGATGCTCGCCCACGCGATCGCCGAGGCGAGACAGGGCCTGTCCGAGGGAGGCATCCCGATCGGCGCCGCACTCGTGCACCAGGGGAAGGTCCTCGGGACCGGCCACAACCGCCGGGTCCAGCTGAACAGCGCGATCCGGCACGGGGAGACCGACTGCCTGGAGAACATCGGTCGCCTCCCGGCGAAGATGTACGCCGAGTCGACGATGGTCACCACGTTGTCGCCCTGCGACATGTGCACCGGCGCGATCCTGATGTACGGCATCCCCCGGGTGCTGATCGGCGAGAACAAGAACTTCTACGGCGGTGAGGACCTGCTCCGGTCACGCGGGGTCGAGGTCGTCGTGCTCGACAACGCCGAGTGCATCGACATGATGGAGACCTTCATCGCCGAGCAGCCGAGCCTGTGGAACGAGGACATCGGCGAACAGGACTAGAAGGCCGCCCGCCATGCGTCGGCGACCTGCCGGTAGCTGTCGATGCGGCGCGCCCGGTCCAGGCTCGGCGTGACCAGCACCAGCTCGTTGACCTGGGCGCGCTCCTTCATCTCGGCCAGGCGCTCGACCACCTGCTTCGCCTCGCCGGTGACCATCCGCGGGTCGCGGTCCTGGCGGCGGGTGCGGAAGGCCTCCGAGCGCGCGAACGCGGTGACCTCCTCGGGACGCAGCGGCTCGCGCTTGTTGCGGGCCAGGTTCTGCATCGTCAGTGCCCAGGCGGCCTCGAACTCGAGGACCGCCTCGTCGTCGTCGCTGGCGAAGGTCAGCACCGACATCGCCGAGTACGGCGCATCACCGTCGCCGCGGGGACGGAACTCGCGCCGGTAGTCCTGGAGCACGTCGAAGGCGATCTCCGGGCTCTGGTGGTGCGCGAAGACGGCGCTCATCCCGTTGACCGCGGCGAACCGGGGACCGTACGGGCTCGAACCGAGCAGGAAGACCTGCGGCTGGTCGTCGACCACCGGCGCGGCGACCAGCTGTCGGTACGGGTGGTCGTCGGGGAAGCCCTCACCGTCACCGAGGAAGGCGAGCAGCTCCGCGACCTGGCCGGGGAACTCCGCCGCGACGTTGCCCGCCTCACCCCGGCGCAGCACGTGCGCGGTGAGCGGGTCCGTTCCCGGGGCGCGGCCCAGGCCGAGGTCGATCCGCCCGGGGTACATCGCCAGCAGCGTGCGGAACATCTCCGCGACCTTGAACGGCGCGTGGTTGGGCAGCATGATCCCGGCCGCGCCGACGCGGATTCGCTCGGTCTTCGCGCCGAGGTGGGCGATCAGGATCTCCGGCGCGCTGCACGCCAGGCTCCGCATGTTGTGGTGCTCGGAGACCCAGTAACGGCGGTAGTCGGCGTGCTCCACCGCCCGGGCGATCTCGACCGACCCGGCGATCGAGGCGGTGGCGGGCTCGCCGTGCTCGATGCCGACGAAGTCGAGCACGGACAACGGCAGGGACGGCTCAGCGAGGTGTGGGTTCTCCATGGTGCATTCCAGCATCACAGACGCAGTTGCTATTCCCAACCAGTCGGTTCAGTCCGCGACCGGCAGCAGCTCGGGGCGCTTGCACTCCGTGCCGGACGACGACGCGCGGCCGCGCAGGTGCCCCCACGCCCACGGCAGGAGGTGACCGGCGATCCAGACTGCCTCTCCGGCGAGCATCCGGGCCGTGCCCAGCGCCGCACTCTCCGGGGGCTCGCTGCGCCAGTCCTCCGCCTCGAGCCCGACCGCCTCGGCCAGGGCAGCCGCGATCCGCCGGTGGCCTTCGCTGTTCGCGTGCAGCCGGTCGTCGTGCCAGAGTGCCGGATGGCTGGCGACGGGTTCGGCGGCGAGGTCGACGACGGTTGTGCCGTACGTCGCACCCGCCTCTCGGATCACGTCGTTGAGGAACTCGATCCGCGGCCTGAGGGCGAACGCCAACGGAGCCACCCGGGTCATGTCCGGCATCGTGAACGTGAGCACCCGGGCGCGTGCCCGGTCGAGCTGCCGGTACATCGAGAGCAGGTTGTCGCGCAGACCCTCCCGGTCCAGCCGTGGCCGGAGCAGGTCGTTCACCCCGGCGACGAGCAGCGCGATGTCGGGCTGCAGCGCGAGCGCGGGACCGACCTGGGTCTGCCGGACCTGGGTGGTGGTCTGTCCGCGCACCGCCAGGTTGGCGTAGGTCAGGCCGGAATGCTCGCGGGCCAGGTGGCTCGCGAAACGATCCGCCCACCCGACGTACCTCCCGCCCGGGCCCGGGTCCTCGAGTCCTTCGACCGTGCTGTCTCCGAGGGCGACCAGGCGAATCGTCATGGTTTTGATTCTGGCCGATGTGCCCGCAGAATGGCGGCCATGTCGGACCCATCCGAGGACGAGCCGACGCGGAGGCCTACCTGGGTCCGCGTGGTGGCTGCCATTGCGCTGCTGAGCATGCTGATCTTCGTGGTCGCCCAGGTGCTGTGACCAGGTATTGAGCCGGCCCGGGGTTTGTTCAACGGCGTCCCGGGAAAGTGGTCAAGAACGACACGTTCCGGGCACGCGGAACCGGCCGCTTTGACCAGTTTCGTCGTCGAACGGTTGATCCGGCCGTCAGCGGACGGTGAGCGCGCTGCTCGCGCTCACCCCGTTCACCCGGATCGTCAGCGTGGTCTCGCCGGCGCGGAGCCCGGTCAGCTGCCCGGTCCTCGGGTTGTACGCGGCGACCGCGCTGCGTGGCGCGTTCCGCGGCGGCCCGACGTGGAGGGTCCGCGAGGGCAACCAGTGCGCCGCCATCGGATAGCCGAGGGTCATCCGGTGCCCGGCCTGGGTCACGGTGACCGCGACCTCGGCGGACCGGCCCGCGCTCAGGGTGCCCGGCGCGTCGATCCGGAGCGCGTTCACCGTGGGCCGGAACTCGGCGCCCAGCCAGGACCGGTCGGCCGGGTCGACCCGCAGGAGGCTCCATCCGGCGAACGAACCGCTGCCGCTGCGCGCCGGGTCGTTGACCGGTCCGGCCATCAGCAGCGGTACGTCGTCGTGGCGGGTCAGTCCGAAGCGGCGGGCGTGCGAGCCGACGTACGCGACGTTCTTGCCGCTGCGGGCCCGGAAGTCGGCCAGCAGGCCCTCCACCAGCTCGCCCTCGCGCGGGTCGGCGACCTCGGCGCTGCCACCGGTGTTCGGGTCGCTGGTCGGGTGGTGCGCGACCACCACGACCGAGTGTACGGACTGGTCGTGCTGCGCCGAGGACAACGCAGAGCGCAGCCGCACCAGCTGCGGGAAGCCGCCGAGCCGGAAGCTGCCCGGCGCGGAGTTCAGCAGCACGAACCGGGTGCCCCCGCGCTCGAAGGTCTGCACCGGCTGGCCGAACTCGGCCCGGAAGCTCGTCAGGTCACCAGACTCGCCGATCTCCTGGTCGCCGGGCACGTAGCGCCACTCGACCTTCCCGGCCAGCTCCTCCTGGATCAGCCGGCGGGCCAGGTTGAGGTCCGCCCTCGTGCCGCGGGCGACCAGGTCACCGTTGATCAGCACCAGGTCCGGGTCGGTGGCGACGATCTCGCGCATCGCGCGGCGGGTGCGTTTCACCGCGCCGCCGTTGGGCGCGGCCGCCCGGATCCCGGCGTCGCTGAGCACCGCTACCCGCAGCCCGCCGTCGGCCATCGGGGCCAGGTCGGCGACCATCGGGTCCCGCAGCGGCGGGGTGTCCGGCACCGGAGCCGTGCGCTCGGACCAGACCGTGAGGTCGTCGAAGCCCAGCGTCCCGGCGTACTTCCGCGACCGCTTGGTCTCCACGGCGTAGACCCGGACGAACTCGAGCGGCTGGGTCAGCCCTGCGGGCAGCGCCGTCGACACGAACCGCCAGCCACGCCAGGTCACCCGCCGGCTGAGGTTCAGCGTGGCGCGTGCCCCGCCCTGGTCCCGGGCGACCAGCCGCAGCCACGCGCCCTTGCCGTCGCCACGCACCCACAGGCCGATCCGCCGGGCGTCGGCGGGCAGGGCCCGTGCCGGCGTCGCGGTCAGGTACGCCGCCCGCGTCCGTCGGGCGCCGACCAACGAGTAGCGCATCGCGATGGCCTCGCCGGCCCGGCCGCGCCGGTTCTTGGTCAGGCTCAGTCGCGCTGACGCCTTCGCCGGGAACGCCGTCGCCTTCCAGCCGCGCAGGGAGCCCATCCGGTCCACCACCCGCCGGGCCAGGCCGACGGTCACGCCGATGTAGGTGGACCGGCCGCCGGCGGAGACCTGGATCACGTCTGAGGCCGAGCGGCGCAGAGAGGTCACCGTGAAGCCCTGTCCGGTACGTCGCACGCGCAGCTTGTCGTGGTCGTAGGACAGGCGCACGTCCCGGGGATCGACCCAGGTGCCGAAGCCACGTGCGTCGTACCCGCGCACGTCGAAGGACTGGCTCGCGGAGCGACCCGCGAGTGCCATCGACGACACACCGGTCTCGAGCCGGTGCACCCGGCCGAGCACGGTCACCCGGAACTCGCCGGTGGTCCGGCGGGCGTTCGCGGTGACCACGCCGGTGCCCGTGCGCCGACCGACCACCACGGTCCGCTGCCCGGGACCCTGTCGGACCGCCACCCCGGCCGATCCGCGCCAGGTCGGGCGGGCGCGGACCGGGTCGAACGTCTCGTCGTGGCCCCGGGCGACCAGCACCCGGGACAGTCCGCGGAGCACGCGGTGGGAGTCGGTGGCCTCGGTGACCGGTTCGACCCGGATCCCGCGCAGCCGGCCGGACCCGTCGGCCATCGCGAACCCGAGCCCGTTCGGCACGCTGCGCAGTCCGCCGTCCGAGGGTTCGTTCACGACCGTCACCGGCTCGCCGGACTCGCGGGCCAGCATCGTCGAGGAGCCGCCGCCGTCCAGGTTGAGGGCCTCCTCGGCGCCGAGGCGGCGCAGCAGCACCGCGGTCTCCTGCAGGGTCAGGCCGCGGCTGTGCCCCTGACGGCCGTCGACGGTGACGATGATGACCTGGTTCTTGTCGGTGTCCACGCCGATCGCGGTGCGCGGGTGCATCGCCGGGTCCGGAGGCGCCACCACGTCGCCCCGCCGGAGAAGGAACGCGCCGCCGCCGATGGCGACCTGGGTGGCCTCGGTGTTGACGCCGTACTTCACGCTGACCCGGGTGCCGCGGCGCAGGCTGCGCAGCTGGCGGGCGCCGTTGCCGGTGCCGACCAGGACCATCGTGTCGCGGGCGATCGGCCCCTGGCCGAGTGCCTTCCGGTTGGCGCGGACCCGGCCGCGGACCACCACAACCTCGCGCCGGGCGGAG
>JAICRS010000275.1 GCA_025966335.1 Nocardioidaceae bacterium | reverse complement strand
GGCAACGGCTACAACGCAGCCACCGGCGAGTACGGCGACCTGGTCGCCCAGGGCGTGCTGGACCCGGTCAAGGTGACCCGCTCCGCGCTGGTCAACGCCTCGTCCATCGCGGGGATGCTGCTCACGACCGAGACCCTGGTCGTGGACAAGCCCGAAGAAGAGGACGAGTCCGCCGCCGGTGCCGGCCACGGCCACGGCCACGGGCACTGATCCGACTCGGCACAGCTGACAGACGGACGCCGTCTGCTCGGACCCCTCGCGGTCCGGCAGGCGGCGTCCGCCCGTTCCGGCGGCCGCAGCCGATGAGTTTCGACCGTCCGCCGCGTCTATCCCTTCGACCGCACTCAGCGAGAAGAAGGGAAACGGCCATGTCCAGAATGATCTTCGTGAACCTGCCGGTGAAGGACCTGACCAAGACCGTCGAGTTCTTCACCCAGCTCGGCTTCGAGTTCAACCCCCAGTTCACCGACGAGAACGCCACCTGCATGGTGGTCAGCGAGCAGGCCTGCGTGATGCTGCTCGTCGAGCCGTTCTTCAAGACCTTCATCAACAAGGAGATCGCCGACACCGTCACGCACACCGAGACGGCGATCGCGCTGTCCGCGGAGAGCCGGCAGGAAGTCGACGACCTCTACGAGAAGGCCCTGGCGGCCGGCGGCGCTCCGGTGAAGGAACCTCACGACGAGGGCTTCATGTACGGCCGCAGCTTCGCCGACCTCGACGGTCACCTGTGGGAGCTGATCTGGATGGACCCCAGCGCCGTCGCCGGATGACCCTCGCCGGGCCGGCTCCCGAGATACCGGCCCGACGCTGGTGGTCAGGGAACGATGCGAATGCTGAACTGCTGGGTTGCGAACTGTCCGCCGCTGTCATCGACACGGAGCGTGAACGTGAAGTCACCGGCCGTGGTCGGTGTGCCCAGCACGCGGCCAGGGGAGGCCTGCACGCGGAGCCCGGGCGGAAGGGTGCCGCCCACGTGTGACCAGGTGTACGGCGGGGTGCCGCCACCGGGGAACACCGCGGCCTCGTAGGAGACGCCGACCTGGCCGTCGCGCAGCCGGTCTGTCCCGTTCGTGATCACCAGCGGCGCCGCCGGGTCGACGGTCAGCGTGAACGTCTTCCTGGCGGTGTTGCCGGCGCCGTCGCGGGCGCGCACGGTGAAGGTCGTGGTCTGCACCCGTTCCGGCACGCCGGTGACACCCGTGGTCCGGCTGAGCCGCAGGGAGTCACCGGCGAAGCGCAGTCCGTCCGGAACGGTGCCGCTGACCAGCGACCACCGGTACGGCGTGCCCTGGCCGCAGCAGGCCTCGATGAACCCGGCGTAGTTCTGGCCCACTCGCGCATTCGGGAGCGGTGACTCGGTGATGATCCGGAACAGCGACTGGGTCGTCACGGTCAGCACCGCGGACCGGGTCAGCCCGTTGTAGGCGGCGCTGATCGTGGCGGTCCCTGATCCCGATGAGGAGATGGCCACCGGGAAGGCGCCGGTGGAGCTGTTCGCCGGGATCGTGACCGTGCTGGGCACCGTCGCCAGCGCGGGGTTGCTGCTGGTGAGACTGACGGTCGCGCCTCCGCTCGGGGTCAGCCCGGAGAAGAACAAGGTGGCCGACGTCTGGGTGGTCCCGGTCTGCACGGTCGACGGGCTCAGGGAGATCGACTCCAGCGTCGTGCCCGAGTTGTCCGGCGGCGGGGTCAACGTGACGGTCGCGGTGCGGGTGACGTCGTTGTAGGTCGCAGAGATCGTGGACGTGGTGGTCGTGGTCACCGCGCTGGTGGACATGAACGTGAAGCCGCTGGTCGCCCCGGCGGACACGGTCATCGACGGCTCGACGGTCACTGCGGTGTTGCTGCTCGACAGCGTGACCAGTGCACCTCCTGCCGGGGCGGCTGCGGTCAGGGTCACCGTGCCGCTTGCGCTGCCGCCGCCCTGGAGGGTGGCCGGGCTGACGGTCAACGAGCTGAGCGACGCCGCTACCGGTTGGGTGGGCGTCGGTGTCGGGGTAGGAGTTGGAGTCGGCGTCGGGGTGGGGGTCGGCGTGGTCACGGTGCAACCGGAAAGCCGGACGTTGGTCGGTGAAGCCGACCCGTCGTTGACATCGACCGTGCAGTCCGCCGGCCGGGTGTACCCGGACCGGTCGATCTTGAAGTCGCCCGAGCCGCTGCTGGTCGCCATCTGGACGCCGTCGACGGTGATCGGCTGGCCGGCGGCTGCGCGGCCCTCGATCCGCAGCCGGGTCCCGCTGACCTCCGCTCGACTCACCGTGACGGCCGCCTGAGCGACCTCCGCCATGGCCACGAAGAGAAGGGCCAGGATGGCCACCGCCGCCCACACCGCCCGAGATCTGCGCCCAGCCATCGCCTTCTCCTGACGTCCACCCCCTGGGCCGCGTCTCGTTGTCCGGCAGGGGAAAGGCCGGACCCGGATGCGGGCTTGTATCCATCCTGCGCTGACGGCCTGGGCAGGACAACCGGACGATGGTCCTAGTACCGGGGCGACATTTGCGACCATCTACCCCGGATGACCGGACTCGGCCGTCCGGGTGCCCGCCGGTAGACTGGCGACCCGCCGCCACCTGCTCCGGAAGGCCCCATGACTGCCCCCTCTGAAACCGGCACCGCCGCCGGCGTCCCCGCCAAGTTCGCGGCCCTCGGTCTGACCTTCGACGACGTGCTGCTGCTGCCGGGGGAGACCGATGTGATCCCCAGCGAGGTGGACACCTCGTCCCGGCTGACCCGGGAGATCACCGTGAACCTGCCGCTGGTCTCCAGCGCGATGGACACGGTCACCGAGTCCCGGATGGCGATCGCGATGGCTCGCCAGGGCGGCCTCGGCGTACTCCACCGCAACCTGTCGATCGAGGACCAGGCCGGGCAGGCCGACTTCGTGAAGCGCTCCGAGTCCGGGATGATCTCCGACCCGGTGACGATCGGCCCGGACGCAACCCTGGAGCAGCTCGACGAGCGGTGCGGCCAGTACCGCATCTCCGGGCTCCCGGTCGTCGACGAGCGCGACGTCCTGGTCGGCATCATCACCAACCGCGACCTGCGGTTCGTCCCGGTCACCGAGTGGTCCACGAGGATCGTGCGCGAGGTGATGACTCCGATGCCGCTGGTCACCGCCCCCGTGGGGATCAGCCCGCAGGACGCGGCCGGTCTGCTGCGCAAGCACAAGCTCGAGAAGCTGCCGCTGGTCGACGACGCCGGCCGGTTGACCGGCCTGATCACCGTCAAGGACTTCGTGAAGTCCGAGCAGTACCCGCACGCCACCAAGGACGCCTCCGGCCGGCTGATGGTCGGCGCCGCGATCGGCTACTTCGGTGACGCGTGGGAGCGGGCCACCGCGCTCGTCGAGGCCGGCGTCGACGTCCTCGTCTGTGACGTCGCCAACGGTCATGCCCGGCTGCTGCTGGACATGGTCGGCCGGCTCAAGGGCGACCCGGCCACCCGTCACGTGCAGGTGATCGGCGGCAACGTCGCCACCCGCGCCGGCGCGCAGGCGCTGGTGGACGCCGGCGTCGACGCGGTCAAGGTCGGGGTCGGTCCCGGTTCCATCTGTACGACGCGCGTGGTGG